>NZ_JBHUZM010000035.1:0-62631 GCF_042667665.1 Streptomyces sp. NPDC057307
GTACGAGGCCGATCCTCCGCCTTGCGATGCACCGCACCAGCCGCCGCAGGCCCCGCCCTACGGGCGGACGGCGCTACTTTGCGGACACGCCCTAGACGTCGAACTCCTGCGGCTGGAGGTCGAGCGCGAAGCACGCCTCGCGTACGACGGCCCGCTCCTGCGCGTCGAAGTTGCCGTCGGCGCCGCCGATGACGATGCCGATCTGGATGACGGCACGCGCCTCGGTCGGCTTCTTCTTCGCCTTGGCGACTTCCTGGAGCACATTGACCTTGCCGAGCGACGGGTCGGCGATGAGCTTGTTCAGGTAGTCGTCGAAGCGCTTCTGCAGATCGGCGGGCGGGAAGTTCCGCAGCACGTCGTTGCTGGTGATCAGCTGCGTGACGCGCTGACGCTCGGCCGGGTCGATGGACCCGTCGGCCGCCGCGACCAGGGCGCACATCGCCATGCTGGCGTCGCGGAACGAACCGCTCTTGAGGTCGTTCTTCTTCGCCTCCAGCTGGGTCTGCATCGTCTGGGCGGATTCCTTGATGCGATCCCACAGGGCCATGAGTGCTCCGTATGTCTCGGGCTGCCCGTACCGGGGGAAGGGGTGGCACGGACAGTGTCTGTTTCTACAGTGATGTAGAAGTTATCAGAGGCTGCCCTCGATCCCGGCGGTGCGTAACGGTGATCGACAGGTTGTGGCGCATGGTCGCGAATGAGGGCGTGTCCGTCGTCGGGGCGGGCATCGACGACCGGGGCCGGTCCGGCATGCGGAGGGGCTGCTCACCCGCGAGGCGGACATCCTGCGGCTGCTGGACGAGACCGAGGTGCCGGCGGCGGCATTGCACGCCGTTGACGCGACGGAGGTGCGGTGCGACCACCCGTCGTTGCTGATGCCGCTGCTGCCCGGCGATGTGCGGTCGGACATCAGCGGTGTCGTCGACTGGGTGGAGACGTCCCGGGGACCGGCCGATCTGGACGTGGCGCACTGCTCCACGGCCCTGGCTCTCCTGCGCGGCGCCCAGGAGGGAATGCGACTGGCCGATCGCTGTCCGGCTTCCGGCGGTACGTTGAGCGAGGACCCGGCCGCTCACCTGTACCGGCGTGTCCTGGACGCCCTCGCGTTCGCGCCGGACGCCGAGAAAGTAGCGGTGCCCTGGCGCGAGTTGGGGCGTACCGACCTGACTTCGGCCCTGCTCACGAGCAGGCTGGAGGACTACCTCGAACAGCTCTTCCGCCGCTTCGGCTGATCACCCCCGCCCGTCGGACTCCCGCCACATCGGCGGCTCGACGGGGGTACGCGGCGCCGGCCGGAACAGCACGGCACGTACGACGCGCGGCGTGAACAGCACCCGCGGCGGCGCGGTGAGGTGCAGCGCGGAACGGAACGCCGTACCGACGACCGGATCGCCGCCCGCCCGCTGCTGCACCCGCGCCAGATACCAGGCCGCGGGCCGGTCGGCCGCGCGGGTCCGGGCCGCGTCGCCGATGGCGCCGGGCATCTCCCTGTCCGCCCCGGCCGCGATGTCCCAGGCCTGTCGCGAGGCGGCGAGCAGCGCCCGCTGTACGCGCAGGGTCGTGGGTGTACGGCGCCGGTCCGTCAGCGCCTCGCGGAGCGCGACGGCGCCGAGGGCGGCGACGCTCATGCCGTGGCCGTAGACGGGATTGAAGGTGCAGAGCGCGTCCCCGGTGACGAGGAAGCCGGCCGGGCGGCGGCCCGGACGGTCGTACCGGCGCCGGACGTTGGCGGTGGCGCGGAACGAGCGCACGGGCGAGTCCGGCCGTGCCCGCGTCAGCCAGTCGTGCAGGAACGGGTGCGGGAGCAGCGTGGCGAAGTCGGCGAACTCCTCCTCGTTCGAAGGGGGTTCGCTGCCGCGCAGCCCGGAGAAGGTGACGAGGTAGCGGCCGTCCTCCATGGGCACCGCGACTCCGCCGTGCACCTGGGTGGGGTTGGGAATGACGAAGTAGCCGACGGTGTCGGTGGTGCCGTCGTCCGCGCCGGGGCGGTAGACGCGGGTGGCGTAGGCGAGTCCGCTGTCGAGCGTCTCCTCCCGCGGCGGTTCGGCGCCGACGGCCGCGAGCCAGTCGGGCGCCCGCGAGCCACGGCCGGAGGCGTCCACGACCAGATCGGCGGTCAGCGCGCGGGTGACGACGCCTCCCCGCGCCTTGGCGGCCTCCTGGGCCTCGGAGTCGGCCTTCGTCCCGGCCCCGGCCCCGCGCTCCCGGAGCAGTACGCCGGTCGTCCGGACCGCGTCACCGAGCAGGCCCACGACCTCCGTACCCTCCACGGTCCGGATCCGCGGATCCGCCAGGACCCTGCGGCGTACGAGCCATTCGAGCAACGGGCGGGAAGGGGTGAGGAGATGGGCGGTGTCGGGCGTACGGCGATACCACCTGCCCGCCTGCCACTGGATCATGTCACTCGGCATCCCGACCCTGGGCGCGCCGTGCTGCCGCAACTCGGCGACGATGCCCGGGAGCAGGGTCTCCAGCGCCAACTGGCCCCCGGCGACCAGCACATGGATATGACTGCCCTGCGGCACACCGGACCGTGGCCGCGCCCCGTCGGGGAACCGGTCGCGCTCGACGATCGTCACCCGGTCGGCGTGCGCGGCGAGTACGTGTGCCGCGAGCAGGCCGGCGACGCTGCCGCCGATCACCACCGCGTGGCGCGCCGGCCGGCCCGTGTGCCGGTAGGGAGGGGTGCGCTCCTGGGGGCCGGATTCCCGGCCGTCCGCCTCGTCGTCCATGGCCACTTCTCCGGTTCCGTACGGCAGTTGATCGCTAGGCCCTGTCTTCAAAGTCCCGCCTGGCCTACGGGCGGACGGCGCTACTTTGAAGACAGGCCCTAGGCCGTGTCAGGGCTGTCCGACAGGAACGCCCGGACAGGACCTGGAGCCCAGTATGTCGGAGGTGACGCACGGTGCCGGACAGTGTTCGGAAGGTGAGTGGGGCGTCTTCGGCCCGGATCCGGTCCTACGGGCCGTCGGATCCGGCCGGAGCGGCGCTCGCCCCGCGCAGCGCCTCGGTGAGCCATTCGACCCACATGCGCTCCAGATCCATCCCTGCGCGCAGCACCAGATGCCGCAGCCGGTCCGCCTCCGTCCTCCCGGCCGTGCCCGATGCCTCCGTCCTCTCCCTGGGCTCCGCGGCGAAGTCCCGCGCCTCGATGTCCGTGTACTCGGCCAACTGCCGCTCATGGAGGGCGAGATGGCGCCGCAGCTCGTCGGGGAGCCCGTCGGTGCCGACCACCGCCGCCGCCCGCATCCTCAGCAGCAGGGGGTCCCGGACCGGCTTGGGATCCTCCCTGCCCGACACCCAGCCGGTCAGCTCCTCACGACCGGCCGGCAGCACCTCGTACTCCTTCTTCCGCCCCCGGGCCGGCCGCGCCGAGGTCAGGGCGCGGATATAGCCGGACTGCTCCAGCCTCCCCAGCTCGCGGTAGATCTGCTGATGCGTCGCCGACCAGAAGTAGCCGATCGAGCGGTCGAAGCGCCGGGTGAGTTCCAGGCCCGAGGACGGTCTTTCGAGGAGAGCGGTGAGGATGGCGTGGGGGAGGGACATGACGGCATCCTAAAAGTTCGGGCCGCCGGTCAGATCGTGGCGGCCAGCCGCGTCCCCTGGTCGATGGCGCGCTTGGCGTCGAGTTCGGCGGCGACGTCCGCGCCGCCGTTGAGATGCGCGGAGGCCCCGGCCGCGCGGAGCGCGTCGTACAGCTCGCGCCGTGGCTCCTGCCCGGCGCACAGGACGACGGTGTCCACGGGCAGCACGGTGGGCGTGCCCTCCACCGTCAGATGCAGTCCCTCGTCGTCGACGCGATCGTAGACGGCGCCCGCGACGGTGGTGACTCCCCGGTGGCGCAGCTCGGTGCGGTGGATCCACCCGGTGGTCTTCCCGAGCCCGGCGCCGACCTTCCCCGTCTTCCGCTGGATCAGATGGACCGTCCTCGGCGGCTTCGGCCGTACGGGCTCCCGCAGTCCGCCGGGGGAGCGGTAGTCCGTGTCGACTCCCCACTGCCGGAAGTAGGCGTCCGCGTCCAGGCTCGCCCGCTCGCCGCTGTCGGTGAGGAATTCGGCGACGTCGAAACCGATGCCGCCCGCGCCGATGATCGCGACGCGCTCACCGACGGCGGCGTCGCCGCGCAGGACGTCGAGATAGCTGACCACGCGGGGGTGGTCGATGCCGGGGATCGGCGGCGTACGGGGCGTGACACCGGTCGCCACGACGATCTCGTCGAACGCGGCCGCCGTACCGTGCGTCAACTCCTCCACCGTGGCGAGGGTGTTGAGCCGTACGTCCACCGCCAGGTGTTCGAGCCGGCGCCGGAAGTAGCGCAGCGTCTCGTTGAACTCCTCCTTGCCGGGGATCCGTCTGGCGACGTCGAGCTGTCCGCCGATCTCGTCCGCCGCGTCGAACAGCGTGACCTGGTGCCCGCGTTCGGCGGCGGACACGGCGCAGGCGAGACCGGCGGGACCGGCCCCGACGACGGCGACCCGCTTGGCGCGCCGGGTGGGGGAGAGGATCAGCTCGGTCTCGTGGCAGGCCCGCGGGTTGACGAGACAGGAGGTGATCTTCCCGCTGAACGTGTGGTCCAGGCACGCCTGGTTGCAGCCGATGCAGGTGTTGATCGTGTCGGCCCGCCCGTCGCGCGACTTCACGACGAGGTCGGGATCGGCCAGGAAGGGCCGTGCCATGGAGACCATGTCGGCGTACCCGTCGGCGAGCAACCGCTCGGCCACCTCGGGGGTGTTGACGCGGTTGCTGGTGATCAGCGGCAGGGAGACCGACCCCATCAGCGCCTTGGTCACCCAGGTGTACGCGCCGCGCGGCACGGACGCGGCGATCGTCGGTATCCGGGCCTCGTGCCAGCCGATACCGGTGTTGATGAGCGTCGCGCCCGCCGCCTCGATCTCCTTGGCCAGCGTGACGACTTCGGCGAGCGAGGAGCCGCCCGGCACCAGGTCGAGCATCGACAGCCGGTAGATGAGGATGAAGTCGGGTCCGACGCGCTCCCGGATCCGGCGGACGATCTCCAGCGGGAAGCGGACGCGGTTCTCGTAGCTGCCGCCCCACCGGTCCTCGCGCCGATTGGTGCGCGCGGCGATGAACTCGTTGATGAGGTAGCCCTCGGAGCCCATGACCTCGACGCCGTCGTACCCGGCCAGCCGCGCCAGCTCCGCCGCCCGTACGAAGTCCTCGACCGTCTCCTCCACCTCGTCGTCGGTGAGGGCGTGCGGGACATGGGGGCTGATGGGGGCCTGGAGCGCGCTCGGCGCCACCAGGTCCGGATGGTAGGCGTACCGCCCGAAGTGCAGGATCTGCATCGCGATCCGGCCGCCCGCGGCGTGCACCGCCGAGGTCACCCGCAGGTGCTGCTCGGCCTCCGCCTCGGTCGTGAGCCGGGCGCCACCCTCGTACGGGCGCCCCCGGTCGTTGGGCGCGATGCCGCCGGTCACGATGAGGCCGACGCCGCCGCGTGCGCGGGCGGCGTAGAAGGCGGCCATGCGGGCGAAGCCGTTCTCGGCCTCTTCCAGGCCGACGTGCATCGAACCCATCAGAACCCGGTTGGGGAGGGTGACGAAGCCCAGGTCGAGAGGGCTGAAGAGACGGGGGTACGGGCTCGGGGACGGGCTCATGGGGGGCTCCTCGCGCGGTGGTTACCCACTAGTAGTAGACCCGCCGCCACACTTTGTGCAACCAGTTGCACAAAGTGTGGCCCGTCTCTCTCCGCGTACCGCCCCCGCCCGACGGCGCCCGATCTCCGCAGGGGGCCCATGCGGTGCTCAGACCTTGCGGTAGCTGTACGCCTCCACGGCCGCCGCCTCCACCGCGTCCAGGCCGGCGCCCGCCGACGCCGTGACCACCGCCGCGACCGCGCCCTCCACGAAGGGCGCGTCCAACAGCCTTGAACCCTCGGGCAGTTCGTCACCCTCGGCCAGCAACGACTTGACGGTCAGCACGGCACTGCCGAGATCCACCAGAATCGCGACGCCCGCGCCCCGGTCCACCTCGGCGGCAGCCCCCGCGATCAGCTCGGAACTCGTACCGAACCCGCCGTCCGGAGTGCCACCGGCGGCGGCCACCGGGGCGGTCGTGCCACCGCCCGCGAGCCCGACGGCCAGTTCGGCGACGGCCTCCGCGACCGCCCGGCTGTGCGACACGAGCACGATGCCGACCGGCTGCTCGATACTCACTCGCCCGCCGCGTTTCCGTCCGCCACGCCTTCGCCCGCCGTCGCCGCGAGAGCCGCGATCAGCAGTGCGGCGGACGTGGCGCCCGGGTCCTGATGCCCGATGCTGCGCTCACCCAGATAGCTGGCCCGGCCCTTGCGGGCCTGGAGCGGTACGGTCGCCACCGCGCCCTCGTCGGCGGCCGTCGCGGCGGCGGCGAACGAGGTGCCGAGCGCCGCCACCGCCGGTTCCAGCGCGTCGAGCATCGTCTTGTCCCCGGCCTTCGCGCCGCCCAGCTGCGCCACGGCGGCGACCCCGGCGCCCAGGGCCTCGGCCAGCCGCGCGGGCGTGACCTCGGCGGAATCGCCGAGCGCCTTGCCCGTACGCCGCAGCAGCGTCCCGTACAGCGGCCCGGAGGCGCCGCCCACGGTGGAGATCAACTGCCGCCCCGCGAGGACCAGTACGGCACCGGGCGTGGCCGGCGGCTCCTTGTCCAGCACCGCCGTCACGGCCCGGAAGCCGCGCTGGAGATTGCTGCCGTGGTCGGCGTCGCCGATCGCCGAGTCGAGCTCGGTGAGATGGCCGGCCTCCCGTTCCACGGAGGCGGCCGCCGTCGTGAGCCAGCGGCGGAAGAAATCGACGTCGAGCACCGGCTCGGAATCCTGGTCGGACACAAGGTCTCCTCGAAGAGCGTCGGGCGTACGGGACTGCGTCTCTGCGCCGCTACCGGGTCAGCGCCCCCAGCGCAGTGCGGGCGTCTGCACCGGCGCGTCCCAGAGCCGCAGCAGATCCTCGTCGACCTGGCAGAGCGTCACCGAGCACCCGGCCATGTCGAGCGAGGTCACATAGTTCCCGACGAGCGTACGGGCCACCGCGACGCCCCGCTCGGCAAGCACCCGCTGGACCTCGGCGTTGAAGCCGTACAGCTCCAGCAGCGGGGTCGCCCCCATACCGTTGACGAGCGCGATCACCGGGCCCGACGGGCGCAGGTCCTCCAGCACCGCGTCGACGGCGAAGTCCGCGATCTCGTGCGAGGTCATCATGGCGCGCCGCTCACGCCCCGGCTCACCGTGGATCCCGATGCCCAGCTCCAGCTCGCCGTCCGGCAGATCGAAGGTCGGGCTGCCCTTGGCCGGGGTCGTGACGGCGCTGAGGGCGACACCGAAGCTGCGCGCGCTCTCGTTCACCTGCCGCCCGATCGCCTCGACGCGCTCCAGCGGCGCGCCCTCCTCGGCGGCGGCGCCGGCGATCTTCTCGACGAAGAGCGTGGCACCCGTACCGCGTCGGCCCGCCGTGAACAGGCTGTCCGTCACGGCGACGTCGTCGTTGACCAGCACCTTGCCGACGCGGACGCCCTCGTCCTCGGCCAGCTCGGCGGCCATGTCGAAGTTGAGGACGTCGCCCGTGTAGTTCTTGACGATGAACAGCACACCCGCACCGCTGTCCACAGCGGCGGCGGCGCGCACCATCTGATCGGGTACGGGGCTGGTGAACACCTCGCCCGGACAGGCGGCGGAGAGCATCCCGGGCCCCACGAAGCCGCCGTGCAGCGGCTCATGCCCGGAACCACCGCCCGAGACGAGCCCCACCTTTCCCTCGACGGGTGCGTCGCGGCGTACGACGACACGGTTGTCCACATCGACGGACAGCTCGGGATGCGCGGCGGCCATCCCACGCAGCGCGTCGGCGACCACGGTCTCCGGGACATTGATGAGCATCCTCAACGGTTCCTCCTGGGAAGAGGACCGGGCAGGCCCTTGAGTAGGGTTTTGCCTGGTCAGTGGTCCTTTAGGGTTCTGGGTCCTTGGTGGTCGGTGGCGGCCTCTGGGGGTGTCCGGCGGGACTGATGTGACCCGACGCCGACGTTCCTGACGCATTGTCAGGAGTGTTCAGGTCCTGTCGTTCTGGGCGATGCCAGCGTCCAGTATCGAAGAGGCGCGACCCAATCGGGAAGTGACACGTCGAAGGCCGCGCGCGGATCCGTCGACGCTCTGTGGCGCCTCACTCGCCGACGAGGACCGCTCACCTTGAAGTGCTCGGGCAGTCCTTCTCCGGCCGAGCGCCGCACCGCCTCTTCGAAGCCGCTGATCCGACGAGACGTCAGGTATATGACCACTGGTTCAGACCGGAAGGGTGCCGACGGGGCTCGACGCGGAGGCGCGGAGAGAGTGGAGGGCGGTCCTCCGTAGGGATCGCGAGCGGGACGCGTAAAGATCCCCTGGCCATGGACGGGTAATACCAGTGGTCTACTTCAGTTACCGAGCCGTAATACCAGAGGGTTGACCAGTGGTTGTCGCCGGTCTTAACGTGCTCCGCATCACTCGGTAACAAATGGCCCGAGGGGGACAAACCTCATGAACGTCAGTTCTCATTCACGTCGCAGACAGATGACCGCTGTGGGGGTGGCCGCGGTGGGAGCCCTTCTGCTCACCTCGTGCGGGCAGAGCGGATCCGAGGGGTCGGACGGCTCGTCCGGCAGCTCCGCCGTCGGCAACGCCAAGAAGAACCCGATCGTCGCGTTCCTGCTCCCGGAGAACGCCACCGCCCGGTACGAGGCACGGGACAAGCCGACGTTCGAGAAGGAGCTCGCGAAGTCCTGTCCCTCGTGCGAGGTCCGCTACTACAACGCGGCCGGAGACGCCGGCAAGCAGCTCAGCCAGGCCGAATCCGCGCTGACGGCGGGGGCGAGCGTGCTGGTGCTCGACCCCGTCGACTCCAACGCCGCCGGCGCCGCGGTCGCCAGCGCCCGCCGGCAGGGCGCCAAGGTCATGAGCTACGACCGCGTCATCTACAAGGCGGGCGTGGACTACGCGGTGAAGTTCGACAACGTCCAGCAGGGCGCCGTCGGCATGCAGTCGCTCCTCGACAAGCTGAAGAAGGACGGCAAGACCTCCGGCAACGTCGTGATGATGAACGGCGACCCCGTCGACTCGGGCGCCAAGCCGGAGAAGGACGGCGCGCACAGCGTCATCGACAAGTCCGGCTTCACCGTCGCCGCCGAGTACGACACCAAGGGCTGGTCGGCCGCCAACGCGCAGAACCAGATGCAGCAGGCCATCACCAAGCTGGGCGCGGCCAACATCGACGGCGTCTACGCGGGCAACGACGGCATGGCCACCGGTGTCATCGCCGCGCTGAAGAGCGCGGGCATCAAGCCGATGCCGCCCGTCACCGGCCTGGACACACAGCTCGACGCCATCCAGAACATGGTCGCCGGGGACCTGTACGAGAGCACCTACCTGCCCGTCGAGACCGAGGCGCGGATCGCCGCCCAGGCCGCCGCCGCGCTCGCCCAGGGAAAGAAGCCCGCCGGCGACCTGCTCAACGGCACCGTCGACGACGGCACCACGAAGGTGCCCGCGTACCTGCTCGAATCCATCGCCGTGACGAGGGAGAACATGAAGGAGATCCTCCTCGACAGCGGCTACCTGACCGTCGATCAGATCTGCACGGCCGACTACGAGAAGGCGTGCGTCAAGGCGGGACTCCGCTAAGTGACCTCCCTGACCACCAGTGATGCCGCCCGGCGCGTAGCAGTCGATCTGGGCGGCACCACGGCCCGCGCGGCGCTCGTCGACCCGGCCGGCTCCCTGACCCGCCGGCTCAAGGAGCCCGTCCGGCACGGCGCGGCCCACGAACAGGTCGCCGACCTCATGAGCCGGACCGCGGCCGGTACGGACGTGAGGTCGGCGGTCGTCGGTCTGCCCGGACGGGTGGACCACGTCCAGGGACGGCTGCACGTGGCACGTAACCTGCCGGCCACCGACCTCGACCGGCTGTCGGCCGCGTACCTCTCCGAGGCCACCGGACTGGCCGTCGAACTGGCCGGTGACGCCGAACTGGCCGCGATCGGCGAATCGTACTTCGGCGCCGGAACCACCGTCGGGACGACGGCCTACCTCACCCTCTCCACGGGGATCGGCGCCGCGGTGGTGAGCGACGGCCGGGTGCTGTCAGGACGGGTGTCGGGATTCCAGATCGGGTTCCTGCACCTGCTCGGCGCCGGGCGCCCCATGATCGAGGACCTCGGTTCGGGACAGCGCGTACGCCGCGCCGCGGACGAACTCGGCAGGGACGTCGACTACCGCGCCCTGACCGAACTCGCCGCCGGAACCGGCACCGCCCCCGAGGAGCGGCACGCCCGCGACCTGGCGGCGGGCGCGCTCGCCGACATCGCCGACGTGGCGTCCGCCGCCGCGACGCTCCTGTGCCATGTCGTGTCGCCCGACGTACTGGTGGTCGGCGGCGGGCTCGCCCGCGCGGCCGGCGCCCACCTGCTCGACGAACTCGACCGCCGTATCCGGTCCACCGCGACCTCGAACGTCTCCTGGGACGTCGAGGTACGCGCCGCCCGCTGCGGTGACGACGCCGGCCTCGCCGGCGCGGCGGCCTGGCACCTCGCCGCACCAGCGGTGATCGCCACCGCCGACCAACGGAACAAGAAAGGAGACAGCCGATGACACCGACCCTCGCAACCGTCGCGAAGGCGGGAGACAGTCCGCCGCCCGTCCTCGAACTGGAGCACATCAGCAAGAGCTTCGGCGCCGTCAACGCGCTCAGCGACGTCAGCATGAGAGTCGCCGCGGGAGAGGTCGTCGCACTCGTCGGCGACAACGGGGCGGGCAAGTCCACCCTGATCAAGACGGTCTCCGGGGCGCACCCCCGCGACGGCGGCACCATGTCCGTGAACGGCGAACAGGTGTCCCCGCGCAAACCCATCGACTCGACCCGCCTCGGCATCGCGACCGTCTACCAGGACCTCGCGCTCTGCGACAACCTCGACATCGTCGCCAACCTGTTCCTCGGGCGCGAGAAGCACCACGGTGGCTTCCTGAACGCGCTCGACATGGAGGAGGTCGCCGTCGGGCTGCTCAAGCGGCTCTCCGTCAAGATCAAGGACCTGCGGGTCCCCGTCTCGTCGCTCTCCGGCGGGCAGCGCCAGTCGGTCGCCATCGCGCGGTCCCTGCTCGGTGACCCGCGGCTGGTCATCCTGGACGAGCCGACGGCCGCCCTCGGCGTCGAGCAGACCGCCGAGGTGCTCGAACTCATCGAGCGCCTCCGCTCCGAGGGACACGCCGTCCTGATGGTGAGTCACAACCTCGCCGACGTCTTCGACGTGGCGGACCGGATCGTCTGCCTGCGGCTCGGGCGCAGCGTCTCCGAGTTCCCCGTCGAGGGGACCACCGAGGAGCAGGTCGTCGCCGCCATCACCGGTATCGCCGACAGCAGTGCACAGAAGCGCCGGAAGCTGCGCCGCGACCGGACCGAGGAAGGATGACCGTGACCACGAACACCGCCACCGACCGCCCTCAGCGCGGCGTCCTGCCGTCCGGACCACCCTCACAGGGAACGAACTGGGCGCGGGAGCGCGTACGGCGCCTGCGCACCGGCGACTTCGGACCGCTGCCCGTCATCCTCGGACTCGTCGTCATCTCGCTGGTCTTCCAGATCGCGAACTCGCGGTTCCTCTCGCCGCAGAACCTCTCCAACCTGAGCCTCCAGATCGCCTCCACCGGCGTCATCGCGCTCGGCATCGTCTTCGTCCTGATCATCGGGGAGATCGACCTCTCCGCCGGATCGGTGAGCGGGATCACCTCCGCCTCCATGGTGGTGCTGAGCGTCAACTCGGGCTGGCCGCCGGTCCTGGCGATCGTCCTGGCGATCGTGTTCGGCGCCGGGATCGGCCTGTTCCACGGGTTCATCTTCACCAAGCTCGGCGTGCCGTCGTTCGTACTGACCCTGGGCGGCCTGCTCGCCTGGCAGGGCGGCCAGCTCCTCGTGCTCGGCAACCACGGCACGATCAACATCCCCTACGACGGCGCGATCGCCTCCCTCGCCAACACCACGCTCCCGGCGTGGACCGGCTATGTCATCGCGGTCCTCTACGCGGTGGTGACGTTCGGCAGGGCGCTGCGCACCGCCGGCCGGCGCCGGGAGCGCGGTCTGACCGTGCGCCCCCTCGTCGGGGCGCTGGTGCCCGCGTCCGTGATCACCCTCGTGATCGTCGCGGCGACCACCGTCTTCGCGCAGTGGCACGGCATACCCCTGTCGCTGCTCATCTTCGTCGGGCTGGTGGTGATCGTCGACATCCTGCTGCGCGGTACGACCTTCGGCCGCAAGCTGTTCGCCGTCGGCGGCAACGCCGAGGCCGCCCGGCGCGCGGGCATCCAGGTCGGCACGGTCAAGGTCATCGCCTTCACGATCGCCTCGTCACTCGCGGCCTTCGGCGGAGTGCTCGCGGCCTCCCGCCTGTTCGCGGTCAACCAGGCCAGCGGCGGCAGCGACATCCTGCTGAACGCCATCGCCGCCGCGGTCATCGGCGGCACCAGCCTCTTCGGCGGGCGCGGCACCGCCTACTCGGCGCTGCTCGGCATGCTCGTCATCGGAGCGGTGTCCAACGGCATGGATCTGCTCAACCAGACCTCCGCCGTCAAGTACGTGATCACCGGCGCTGTACTCGTCGTCGCCGTAGTGATCGATTCCCTGGCACGACGAGGAAGGGCGGCTAGCGGCCGATGAGTGTCAACGCGTTTCTGCGCCAGGGTTTCATCCCTTTCGAGGAGGGAGTGCGGGACCAGACCGGCCGGCTCACCGAGGTCGCCCCGGTCCTGCGCGAGCGGGCGCTCGCCGCCGCCGGCGTCACCGGGCGGCCCGCCCAGGTCACGTTCATCGGCATCGGCGCGAGCCTCGCGGCGCTCGCCGCGCCGGCCGCCCATCTGTCGGCACGCGGCATCCCGAGCGTCCGCCTCAACGCGGCCGAGGCCGGTCCGTTCGACGAGAGAGCCACGCTCGTGGCGCTGTCGCAGTCCGGCCGCAGCCGCGAGACGGTGGACGTGATGCGCGCCGCCACGGGCCGTCGGCTCGCGGTCGTCAACGTCACCGACTCGCCGATGGCGTCCGCCGCCGACTCGGTGCTCACCCTCGGCGATCTGCCGGACAGCCTCGCGTCGACCATCGGCTTCACCGCCTCGGCGATGGCCGTGTCGATGCTCGCCGAGACCTGGACCGACGGTGAACCGTCCGCGTCCTGGTTCAGCCTGGGGGAGCGGCTGGCCGGGTTCCTCGCCGACGTCTCCCCGCGGACCGAGGAGATCGCGGACCGGCTGTCGGCCGCGTCGATCCTCGACCTGGTGGCGCCGGCGGACCAGTACGGCGCGGTCGAAGGCGGCGCGCTGCTGCTGCGCGAGGTGGCGCGGGTGCCCGCGGCGTCGTTCGAGACGCGGCAGTATCTGCACGGGCTGATGGAGTCGACGCTCCCCTCGGCCCTGCACATCGTGCTCGACGGCCCCGACGACGGGCAGATCGTACGGGCCCTCGGCTCGCTCGGCCGGCAGATAGTCGAACTGCGCACCGGCGCACCCGTCGCCCACGGCGAGCGGACCCTCGTCGTACCGATCGAGGCACACGGCGCCCTGGAGGTCCCGATCTTCGTGGCGGCCCTGCTGCAACAGGTGGCGCTGCGCTCCGCGCGGGCGCGCGGGATCGACCCCGACGAGTTCCTCTTCCTCGACACCGGAACCAAGCTCGACGACGGCGAATAGCCGTCACCGGCCCGGCCGTCGGGCGCGCGCCCGCGCACCCGACGGCGCGGCACGGGCCGCCGAATACGTTCATCCCCTTCCATCCCAACGGACACAATCGGTTCTATGTCTACTTCGCCAGCACTGCACCGCAAGGTCGCGCAGCACCTCAGGGAGCGCATCGAGTCCGGGGTCATCGCGCCGGGTTCGAGAATGCCCTCCGAACGGGTTCTCGCCCATCAGTTCGATGTCAGCCGGGTCACTGTCCGCCAGGCCCTGAAGGATCTGGAGGTCGCCGGTCTGGTCAAGGTCGTCGCGGGTGCCCGGTGGGTGCGGGCGGAGACGGCGTCCGCGCCGGCCTCGATGCGGCCCGGCGAGCAGGACGCGGAGTCGATCGAGGAGGGCGCCACCGGGCTGGTGAGTTTCTCGGACCTCGCCGCCGCGAACGGTCTGACCTCCAGCTCGAAAGTGCTGAAGTGCCTCACCCGCGCGGGCTCGCTCGACGAGGCGGACCTGCTGGGCATCGCGCCGGGCGCCCCCGTCGTCGAACTGGTCCGGCTGCGATATCTCGACGGCATCCCCACTCTGATCGACTTCTCACTCATCCCGGAGGGGCCGGCACCCGGACTGGGCGAACACGACTTCACCACCGCTTCCCTCTACTCGACACTCGCCGAGCGGTACGGCCTGCACGCGAAGAGGGCCGACTGCGTCATCGAGGCGCGCGGCGCGAGCGCCGACCTCGCCGAGAAGCTCGGCCTCGGTCCGGGCGACCCCGTCCTGGAGATCGTCCAGACCACGTACGACGAGAACCGCCGTGTCGTGCAGTGGTGCCGCAGCGTCTACCGCGGCGACCGCTACCGCTTCCGCGCGGCCCTGGAGGGCCAGGCCGGCTCGGCGCACCACCCCCCGACCGCGGCGGAATCCACCGGCCGCGGCGTTGTCCCCCATCTAGCGAGGTTGTATCCATGAGAGTTTCCGCACGCGGCGCCGTCATCGCCGGCGCCTGGGTGAAGGGCGACATCGAGGTCGACGACGGACGGCTGGTACGCGCCGGTCTGCCGTCGACCGGTACGGGTTACGTCCTGCCCGGCCTGGTGGACCTACAGGTCAACGGGTACGGCGGGGTCGACTTCAACGCCGCCACGGAGGAGGAGTTCGGGCGGGCGTTCGCCGCGCTCACCCGCGACGGCGTGTTCCATGTGCAGCCCACCGTCATCACCGACTCCGAGGACAATGTCGTCCGGCAGCTCGGCGTTCTCGGCGGGCTCCAGCGGTCCGCGCCGCGCGGCGCGAAGGTTGTCGGTGTGCACGCCGAGGGCCCGTTCCTGTCCCCGCACCACCGCGGCGTACACCGCACCGAGTACCTCCGCGACCCCGACATCGGCATCGTGCGGCGATTCCTCGACGCCGGGCCGCTGCGGACGATCACCGTCGCCCCCGAACTGCCCGGTGCGCGCCGGCTGATCGCCTGGGCCGCCGGCCAGGGCGTGATCGTGCAGGCCGGGCACTCGGGCGCCGACACGGCGACCGCGTACGCCGGGTTCGACGCGGGCGCGCGCGCCGTCACGCACCTGTTCAACGGGATGATCCCGTTCAGCCACCGCGCCCCCGGTATCGCGGGCGCGACGCTCAACCGGGAGGAGGTCGCCATCCAGCTCATCGCCGACGACATCCATCTCGCGCGCGAGACCTCGCTGTTCGCGCTGAAGGCCGCCGAGCACCGGATCATGCTCGTCACCGACGCCGCGTCCCCGGCGGGGGCGGGCGACGGTGCCTTCACCGTGGGCGGCTTCTCCGTCACGGTCACCGACGGCGTCCCACGCCTGCCCGACGGCACCCTCGCCGGCAGTACGGTGACGCTGCTTCAGCAGGTACGGGGGCTGGTCGAGCACGGCTGGCCCGTCGACCGCGCGGTGAACCTGGCCAGCCGCGCGCCCGCCCGCTTCTACGGGCTCACCGGCGCCGGGGAACTGACCCTCGGCGGACCGGCCGACCTGATCGTGACCGACGAGGACGTCGCCGTCGAGCGCGTCCTGGTGAACGGCGAGGAGTTCGCGGCGTGAACCTCATACCCGGCGGGCTGATCGTCTCGCTCACCCCGTCCCCGCGGTCTCCCTGGCAGAGCGTCGAAGATGTCGTCCGGCTCGCCGCCGCCGCTCAGGCCGGGGGCGCCGTCGCCGTGAAGGTGGACGGCCCGGACGCCGTACGCGCCGTGAAGCGCGCCGTTCCCGGTCTGTTCGTGCTCGCCGTGAGCATCGACGGTTCGCACGGCGGGGTCGTCCGCATCACGCCGACGCCGGCCCACGCCGCAGCGCTCGCGGACGCCGGCGCGGATGTCGTGGAGCTGGAGGCGGACTCGGCGGCACGCCGCCACGACGGACAGGACCTGTTCGAACTGGTCGCGTCGTTCGTCGCGTTGGGCAGGCCGGTCAAGGCGGGCGTGCCGGGCATCGACGACGCGCGCACCGCCGTGGCGGCGGGCGCCGCGATCGTCAGCTCCTCGACCATGGGCTACCCCGCCAAGGCCGACGCCGGACCGCTCCCCGACCTGGCGCTCGTACACACCCTGGTGGCCGCCGCCGGGGTACCGGTCGTCGCGGAACGCGGCTACGCGACACCGGAAGAGGTCCGCGCGGCCTTCGCCGCGGGCGCGCACGCGGTGGTGGTGGGCTCGGCCATCGTGGACCCGGTCTGGCTGACGGCCCGCTTCGCCGAGGCGACGGGGGCGACCGCTTCGTAGCCGGGCACACGGCCCGTCCCGTATCCCCTCCCGGACCTGGCGGGACGCCACGGGAGGGGGCGCCGCGATCCGGGGACGCGGTCCGGCAGCCCGACGAGGCCGGCTTGCGGGGCGAACGGGGCCAACACGGCCTGACGATGCGGCATCTCACCGACCCTGACTCCGCGCCCACCGCCGACGAGGTGCCGGCGGGCCTGCGGGCGCTGGCTGCCCAACTGCCCGACGAGGCGTGACGCTCAGGACCGAAGTCTCCGGCCTTCGTCGCGGACGGTCGGCCGGGGAAACGGCTGCCCGTCGTTCTGCTTCTGCTGGGCGCCAGCATGAACCCACACGGTGATCAATGGTTCCCCGGTCTCGTCGGCCGAGGGTTCGTCAGGGCGATGGAGTGGCGGGCTCGACGCGATCGAGGATCACCACCGGGATGACTCGGCGGGTGTGGGCCTCGTAGGTGCGGTACACGGGGGCCAGCCCGGCCATCAGCTCCCACAGCCGCTTCCGTTCCTGTCCCTCGGCAGTGCGGGCGCGGACGGCGAACCGCTCCGCGAGGATCTGTACGTGCACCTCAGGATCGGCCGCCACGTTGAGATACCACTGGGGGTGGGTGTGCGTGATGGCCGAGCCCGAGGCGACGAGGATGTAGCGACTGTTGTCCTCGCCGAAGAAGAGGCCGGTCCGGTAGAGCTCACCTGACTTCCGGCCACGGTGGGTGAGGACGAGGTTCGTCATCCCTCCTTCCCGGTAGCCGTTCGCGCCGTTGGTCGCGAGATAGCGGCGCACGTGTTCCGCCACCGAAGGGTCGGGGCTGTCGGTCCCTTCGACGGAGATCTCGGAGGAGCGCGGGGGGTTCCCCGCGCCTCCGGAGTCGTGAGCCGGCACGTGGTCGCCCTCTCTCATCGGCACTTCCTGACTGCTTTCTCCGGGTGTTCGCGCTCTCTCAGTGCGTGCTGACGAGACCCTGCGCGTAGCCTCCGTCGACGGCGAGTTCCACGTTGGTGGTGAACGTCGCGTCGGCCGCCAGGAACAGCGCGGCGGTGGCGACCTCCGAGACCGTGCCGTTGCGCTTGAGCGGGGTCATCTCGTCGCCCTGTCGCTCGAACTCCCGTCGCTCGTCCTCGGTCAGGCCGGGCACGCCCATCGTCGGTGTCTTGATGAATCCCGGGGCCACGGAGTTCACCCGGATCCTGCGAGGCAGCAGTTCGGCCGCCAGAACGTGGGCGAACGCGCGCATCGCTTCCTTCGAGGCGGAGTAGGCGCTCAGGCCGGGCAGGATGGCGTCGTTGGCGACCGTGGTGAAGACCATCGAGCCACCGGACTCGATCAGGGGTGCCAGGGCCTGGACGGTGAAGAAGGCGCCCTTGGTGTTGATGGCGAACTGCCGGTCCCAGGACTCCTCGGTGACCTCTCCGAGCTCGGCGAACTCCGCGATGCCGTGATTGACGAAGAGGTGGTCGACGCGGCCGAGCGCTTTCCGGACAGTGTCGGGGAGGGCCGCGATGTCGGCCATGCTCGCGGCGTCGGAGCGTACTACGTGGGCCGCCTCACCCTTCAGCTCGGTCCGCGCTTCTTCGAGGGTCTTCTCGTTGCGGCCCGTCAGGACGACCTCGGCCCCCTCGGCGAGGAGTGCCGTGACGATCGCCAGACCCATCCCGTGGGTTCCGCCGGTGACGACGGCCTTCTTGCCCTCGAACCTGTTCATCGTTGCTCCCTGTGCGTAGTGGTGGTGAGGCGTTACGGGACGACTGTGCGGCACGGCGCTTTCGGTCGGCATTCGTTTCGCTGTCGGATCGCCATCGGCCGGGGGGACGGCACGGTGGTGCGCCGCCCCCGTCGGCGGACCCGCATTACGCTGGCCCGATGCGCTTCGGGGTACTGGGTCCACTGGCCGTGTGGACGGCGGACGGTGATCCCGTCGTGGTGCCCGAGGCGAAGGTCCGCGCCCTGCTGGCGGCCCTGTTGGCGGAGCCGGGGCGGACGGCCTCCGCGGACAGGCTGGTCGAGGACCTCTGGGGCGAGAGGCCGCCGGCCCGTCCCGCGAGCGCGCTGCAGACCCTGGTGTCCCGGTTGCGCAAAGCCCTGTCGGCGGCCGGGGGAGACGGCATGGTGGTGCACCGACCGCCCGGATATCTGCTGAGGGTGCCCGGTGACGCGGTGGACGCGGAACGGTTCGACTCGCTGGCAGAACAGGCCCGTAGTACCACGGACCCCGGGGAGCGGGCCGCGCGGTTCGCCGAGGCCCTCGCCCTGTGGCGGGGGCCCGCCTTCGACGGGTTCGCGGACGAGCCGTTCGTCCGTGCGGCGGTGACGCGCCTGGAGGAGCAGCGGCTGCTGGTCTGGGAGGAGTACGCCGAGACCCGGCTGCGCCTGGGAGACCATGGCCCGTTGTCCGGAGATCTCCAGGAACTGACGGAGCGTCACCCACTGCGGGAGCGGTTGCGCGCGGCTCATATGCGCGCCCTGTACGGTGCCGGTCGCCCGAGCGAGGCGCTGGACGCCTATCAGGATGTACGCCGTCGGCTGGCCGAGGAACTCGGCCTGGCACCCGGCCCGGCGCTGGTCGCACTCCAGCGCGAGATCCTCCGCCAGGACCCGGCGGCCCTGACGACCGGCGCGGACACCGCCACCCCTGACCCGCGGGCGGACGCTCCCGACGGGCGTACATCGGAGCCTGGTTCGCGTACCACGGCTCCCCGCCGTCGTACGGACACACCTCGCCGTACCAATCTCCCGGTCCCGGTCACCGGCCTGATCGGGCGGTCGCGATCCGTCACCGACGTACGGGCGCTGCTCTCGTCCGAGCGGCTGGTGACCCTGACCGGCCCCGGCGGGGTCGGCAAGACCCGGCTCGCACTGGAGGTTGCCGACTCGTCGGCCGAGTTCTTCGCCGACGGCGTGTGGCTGGTGGAACTCTCGGGACTCGCGCGTTCCACGGGCGTGGCAGCGCTCGAACAAGGTCCGGCAGGGGCGGCGGAAGGCCCGGCCGAGGCGGTGGCCGCCGCCCTGGGCATCCGGGACGACGCCCGGCCCGGCCCGGCGTCGATCACGGGCTCCCGGTCCCTGGCGGAGCGGCTGGCCGACGCCCTGCACGGCCGGCGGCTTCTGCTCGTACTGGACAACTGCGAGCATGTCGTCGAGCAGGTGGCGGCCCTGGCCCAGACCCTGCTGCCGGTCGCGCCGGGGGTGCGTGTCCTGGCCACCAGCCGGGAGCCCCTGGGTATATCGGGCGAACAACTGTGGCCGGTACCGCCGTTGGACGTGCCCCAGCAGGGAGCCGCGCCGACGGAGATCGTGCGCTCCAGTGCGGTCCGGCTGTTCGCGGCCAGGGCCACCGCGGTGTCGCCGGGATTCGCCCTGTCCGACGCCAACGCCGAGGCGGTGGCGACCGTATGCCGTCGCATGGACGGGATCCCGCTCGCCCTGGAGCTGGCGTCGACCCGGGTTCGCGTGCTGGGTGTGGCGGGGCTCGCCGAGCGCCTCGACGACCGGTTCGGGCTCCTGACGGACGGGCGGCGCGACGCACCGGCGCGCCAGCGGACTCTGCGGGCGGTGATCGACTGGAGCTGGGAACTGCTGACCGCGGCCGAGCGCACGGTCCTGCGCCGACTGGCGATCCACTCCGACGGCTGCGCCTTGGAGGCCGCCGAGGCGCTCTGCTCCGGTGGCGGGGTGAAGGCCGGCGAGGTCGTGGACCTGCTGGCCCGGCTCGTGGACCGGTCCCTGGTGGTCGTCGCGCATGGCGCCGACGGACCCCGCTACCAACTGCTGGAGTCGGTGGCCGCGTACTGCTCCGACCGGCTGCGGACCACGGCGGACGACAGCACGTCCGGGACTGAGTACGACCGACTCCGCCGCGCCCACGCCCACTACTACGCCGCACTGGCCGACCGGGCCGATACCCATCTGCGCGGCGGCGACCAGCAGCGCTGGCTGCGCCGGCTCGACGCCGAGAAGGCCAATGTCCGTGCCGCGCTCGACACCGCGGCGGCCACCGGCCTCGCCCGGCTCGCCAGGCGGCTCGTGCGGGCGATGGCCTGGTACTGGTTCCTGCGCGGCCGGTTCGCGGAGGCCAGACGCTCGATGGCCGCAGCCCTGGCCGTCGAGGAGCTGTCCGGGGCGACCCCTGGGACCGACGAGAGCGGCGGGGACGGCGCGGCCGTCGCCGCCTGGCACGCCGGGATGGCGCTGCTGTGCGGTGACGGGCCCGGCTCCCTCAAGGCGGGCCACTCTCCGCTGCGGCTCTACGAGGCTGTCCGTGACCGGCGCGACCGGGCCGGGTCCGGCTGGTTCCTCGGCTACGCCGCGACCCTGTTCGGTGCCATGGCGGACGGAGAGGAACTCGTACGCCGGGCGCTGGACGACTTCCGTGAGTTGGAGGACCCCTGGGGTGTCGCGGCGGCGCTGAGCGTACGAGGCGTGCAGCGGTACGTACGTGGCGAACTGGCGGCGTCCCGGTCCGACGGCGCGACGAGCCTCGCGCTGTTCCGCGAGACGGGCGACCGGTGGGGACAGCTCCAGGCCACCGGGGTGCTCGGCAGGCTCGCGGAGATCGAGGGCGACTACGCGGCGGCGGAGGCCGGGCACCGGGAAGCCCTGCGCATCGCCGAGGATCTGGGCCTGTGGACCGACGTATCCACCCGCTGGTCGGAGCTGGGCAGGATCGCTCTGCTGATCGGGGACCACGGGCGAGCCGATGAACTCCACGAACACGGCCGACTGGTCGCCGTGGAGCACGGGGACCGACGGGCACAGGAGTTCGCCGAGATCGGTCTCGCGCTGGGCGCCCGCCGGCAGGGGCGGCTCGACGTGGCCGAGGCGTATCTGCGTACCTGGCTGGAGTGGAACCGCCGGTTCGACGCGGAGAACGGCGCGGCGCTGATCCTGGCGGAACTCGGCTTCGTCGCCGAACAGCGGGGTGATGCCGAAGCGGCTCTGAAGCTGCACATGGAGGGTTTGACCGCGGCGCGGAGCACCGGTGATCCACGGGCGGTGGCCCTGGCGTTGGAAGGACTGGCCGGCGCGTCGCAGCTCACGGGCCGACCCGAACGCGCCGCCGGCCTGCTGGGCACCGCCACCCGGACGCGAGCCTCGCTGGGCGCACCGCTGCCGCCGGCCGAACGCGGTGACGTCGACCGCGTCACGGCGGCCGTACAGGCCGACCTGGGCGACAGCGGTTTCGCCGCCGCGTACGCGAAGGACACGGAAACGCCGTAGCGCCGGCTGACCTGGGCGTACGGTGCGCCTGGGCGTGCCGTGATCTCGCGCCCCGGATGAGCCCCGTCTCCCAATGCTGCGGACCGGCCGGTGTCGGTGAACTGCGGTGGCACCGCGCGGCGGCCCCTGTTCCCCGACAACACTCTCGCGGCATCGGGGCTGGCCGCGCCTGTGGACCGAGCACGCCGCTCGTCAGACAGCCGGCCCCGGAGTCCGCGCCCCGGTGCCGCCTCCTAGCGCGGGTCCGGCGCCTGGCGTGAGTCCGGCGCCTGGAGGCGCGTGACGACCGCGTCGACCGCGAAATTCACGGCGTACGTGAACTCCGACTCCCTGTCGAAGCGCGCGAGATGCGGAGCCGCCTCGGCGAGAACGGGGAATCCCGACCCTTCCAGTGCCTCCTGACGGGCGGCGATCCCGGCGGTGTCGCCGACGCCGAAGGCCGTACCCGCCGTGAGTTCGCGCAGGAGGGTGCCGATCAGAGTGGCGAGGAGTACGCGCAGAAGGTGGACCGCTTCCCCGGTCGGGCAGCCCGCCCCGCGCAGGACACGCAGGACCGTCGCCACCGGGGCGAGCCCTTCGAACGACGCGAGTTGCCGGGTGAGGACGAGTGACGCGGCCTCGGGGTGCAGGAGAGCGCGGTCGCGGAACGCGCGGGCGATCGCGTGCAGATCCCGGCTTGCGTCGCCGGTCGGTTCGGGAAGGGCCAGGCCCCCGAGGATGTGTTCGGCGAGGGCGTCGAGCAGCCCGTCCTTGCCCTCGACGTGGTTGTAGAGGCTCTTGGCGTCCACGCCGAGGGAGCGGGCCACCGATCGCATGCCCACCGCACTGACACCCTCGGTGTCCACGACCCTCAAGGTCGCCGCGACGATGGACTCGCGTGAGAGCTGCGCCGCGCCCTTGGGCGGGCGGCCGCGGCGGTTGGGGCGGTTGAGGTGGTTGGGGCTGTCGGGCTGGTCGGGCTGGTCGGGGTGGGGAAGTGCGTCGGGGCGGGCCTCGGTCATGGGCCCATTGTGCGCATGCCGCTTGTCCAAAACCACACTGTGGGTATAGCTTCACCCCTGATAATCCACGGCGTGGGTAAATACGGGCCCGGACGGCCCGGACGGCCCTGGCAGCTTGAGCAGACGAGAGGACACACCGATGTCGCGCTTCACCCTGCCCCCGGAGGACGTACTGCGCGCCCGGGAGAAGCTCGTCCTGGACCACTTCCGTGACGAGGTGCTGCAGGACTGGGACGCCACCCTGTCGACGTTCCCGCATCCTCACTACGAGCTGATCGCGCAGATGCTCGTCCACGACGGCGAGGGGGATGTGCGCGAGTACTACCACGACACACGCGTGGCGTTCCCCGACCAGGACCACGAACTGATCGCGCTCCGCCACAGTCACGACGCCGTGATCGCGGAGTTCTGGCTCCTGGGCACCCATGACGGGCCGCTGGGGAAGATTCCGGCGACCGGCAGCCGCCATCGCACACGTATGACGGCGTACTTCATCTTCGACGAGCACGAGAACCTCGTCACCGAGCGCGTCTACTTCGACCAGCTCACCATCCTCAGGCAACTCGTCGCAGGGCTCGACAAGCGCAAGCCCGGTGACCTGCTCACACTCGCGCGGGCCGTCAAGGGGGCGCTGTCCATGGCCGGCTCCGAACCCGACCCGAGGCTTCTGAACACCGCCGAACCCGACCTCGGTGACTGACACCGGCGGTGCGGAATAGCTGATCCGTCACGTTGTTGGACAACGACATGACGTCTCTCGCCAAGCTGGGCCGATCCGATCTCGAAGTGTTCCCGCTCGCCCTCGGCGGCAATGTCTTCGGCTGGACAGCCGATCTCGAACAGTCCTTCGCCGTGCTCGACGCGTACGCCGCGGCGGGGGGCAACTTCGTGGACACCGCCGACTCCTACTCGACGTGGGTGGACGGAAACTCCGGTGGCGAGTCCGAGACCATCATCGGCCGGTGGGTGAAGGCGCGTGGCAACCGCGACGAGGTCGTGATCGCCACCAAGGTCGCCCACCACCCCGAGTTCTGGGGCCTTCGCGGCGACACCATCAGGGCCGCCGCCGACGCGTCCCTGAGCCGGCTGGGCACCGACCGTATCGACTTGTACTACACCCACTTCGACGACGATCCGACGATCCCGGTCGAGGAGATCATCGGTGCCCTCGACCAGTTGGTGAAGGCGGGCAAGGTACGGGCCATCGCCGCCTCCAACATCTCCGCCGAACGCCTCCAGGAGTCCCTCGACTTCTCCGACCGCGAGGGCCTCGCCCGGTACGTCGCCCTCCAGCCGAAGTACAGCCTGGTGTCCCGGCACACCTACGAGGGCCCGCTCCAGGAGGTGGCCGCCCGCTCCGGTCTCGCCGCCGTGCCGTACCACGTACTGGCTTCGGGCTTCCTGACCGGCAAGTACCGCCCCGGCGCGCGGGTGGACAGCGCACGGGCCGAGGGCGCCGGGGAGCACCTTCGGACGGACCGGGGTGTACGTGTCCTCGCCGCCCTGGACGAGGTGGCGCGGGCGCATGACGCCGAGGTCGCGACGGTGGCACTGGCGTGGGCCGCCGCCCGGCCGACGGTGGCGGCGCCGATCGCGTCCGCGCGGACCGTGGACCAACTGCCGGCCCTGACCGCGGTCGCGGATCTGAAGCTGACCGACGCGGAACTCGCCGGACTCACGGCCGCGGCGGCGTAGACCCGGAGCGGGCCTTCCGACCGTACAAGCAGGGCGGACGTTGCCCGACGCGCGGCACTAGACCTCTGGAAGGGAAGGGTCGGGCGTCCAGGGAGATGGTGCGGAGGCGGACCAGCGTTCGTGGTCGCGCCAGGCCCCGTCGATGTAGAGATAGGCGGGCGACAGACCTTCGTAGCGGAAGCCCAGGCGCTGGACCAGGGCCAGCGACGCCTTGTTGGCCGGCTGGATGTTCGCCTCCAGCCGGTGGAGCCGTAGGTCTTCGAAGGCGTGCCGCAGGGTGGCGGCGATCCCCTCGGCCATGTAGCCCCGCCCCGCCGACGGGGCGAAAGCCGCGTAGCCGAGGGACGCGCCCTGGTAACGGCCCCGGATGATCGAGTTGATGTTGACCATGCCGGCGGCAGCGCCGGTCTCCCGTACGCGGACCAGGAAGCCCCGGTTGGTGCCGTCGGCGAAACGGCGCATCCACTCCTGGAACTCCTCAGCGGCCGCGGGCAGCTGTATCCACGGAGTGTGGAGCTCGGCGCTGGCCCTCACGAGCGAGCAGAACTCGTCCTGGTCGGCGAGGGTGAGCGGGCGCAGTTCGACCCGGGACGGTGTAGGGGACATGGGTCAATGCTAGGACCGAGCTGTCGGCGGGCGGCGCCCGGGCCGCGGGATCTGCCCGGGCATGTCACGCGGATGCGCTCGCGGCCCCACCAACTCCTCGTACGTTCCCGGCAGTTCGGTCTCCGGCATGCCGTACTGATCCCGGATGGCGGGGAGTGGGCACGGAAGATCTTCACTTTGCGAAAGTGATCGCGTGATTCCGGACGGTAGGCATGGGCTCCGTCCGGGCGGCCTCCGCAACCGTCCCCGTCCAGTGGCGTCAGACCCTGACCGACGGTGCGGGGCGAGGGGGTGAGGAGTGGCCGTGGCCTCGGCGTTCGCATGGTCGAGCTGAATAAACGTACGGCCCCGTTAACAATCCAATATGCCGCTCGCGCCCGGTCGCTTTTTAGTTCAGGACTGAAAAACTTCGCTTTGCTAGAAGGGCTGAATTCTTCGCTATGGCTGGCTGGATTCAGAGGGGTGTTAGATTGTGACGCACGCCACATTCGCCGGTGGTCAAGTATGGCCTAAATAGCTTATAAGGGGCGGCGAGTGGGCGGAATGAATCATTCAGTTGGCGTGATTTCGATGACCTCGCATTGCCTCACTATTACCCCTACTTGACCTTCATCTGTCGATTTCCATAGCCTCCGGGTCGTGCTCCCGCCGCTGACAGCGGTGCGTCAGTTCCTCAAACCAAATTGATGGGGGATCTATGTACGACGTCATCGTTGTGGGTGGACGCTGCGCCGGCTCGCCGGTTGCCATGTTGCTGGCGCGGGAGGGGCACCGGGTTCTCGTCGTGGACCGTGCCTCGTTCCCGAGCGACGCGGTTTCGACCCACTACATCCACCAGGCGGGGCTGCTGCGGCTCCAGTCCTGGGGGCTGCTCGACGAGATAATCGCGGCCAAGACCCCGGCGCTGCGGAAGATGAACTACTCCTACCGGGGCATCGAACTCAACGGCTTCGCCGAACCGGTGGACGGCGTCGACGCCGTCTACTGCCCGCGCCGCACCGTGCTGGACGAGATCCTCATCAACGCCTCCCGCCGTGCCGGCGCCGAGGTGATCGAAGGGTTCACCGTCTCCGACCTGGTCTTCACCGACGGCCGCGTGACAGGTATCCGAGGGCGCGAAGGGGACGGGCAGGAACGGGAGTTCCGGGCCACCGTCGTCATCGGCGCCGACGGCTTCCACTCCACGGTCGCCAAGAAGGTCGGCGCGGAGCTGTACAACGTGCGCCCCGCCGCGGGCTTCATCTACTACTCGTACTACAGCGGTCTCGACTGGGGCCTGCACCACAAGACCGGCTTCAACGAGAAATGGTTCGGCACCTGGCCGACCAACGACGACGTGAGCATGCTCGCCGTCATCTGCACCAAGCGCCACCTCAAGGAGTTCCGCCAGGACGTCGAGGCCGGCTTCCAGGGCGTGTTCGACGACGTCTCGCCGGAGATGGGCGTGCAACTGCGCGAGCAGGGCAGGCGCGAAGAGCCCTTCAAGCCCATGCGCTACCCGGACAACTACTACCGCCGCGCCTACGGCCCCGGCTGGGCGCTGGTCGGCGACGCCGGATACCACAAGGACCCCTACACCGGATGGGGCATCACCGACGCCTTCACACACGGTGAACTCCTGGCCGAGCGCGTCCACCAGGGCCTGGCCGGCGAGCGGCCGATGGAAGAGGCGCTGGCCGAGTACAACAAGCTGCGCGACGAGGAGAGCGCGGGCGTCTACGACTTCACGACGACGCTCGGCGAACTCACCGAACTCCCGCCGTTCTTCGAGGCGACGATGTCCGCGATGAGCGCGACCCAGGAGTGGACCGACAGGATGCTCGGCCTGATCGGCGGAGTCGTACCGGACTACGAGGTCTACGCGCCCGACGCCCTTGAGCGTCTCTACGACTCCGCGAACGTGCCGGAGGAGAAGCGGATCTACGACCCGGCAGCCGGATAACGACCGGAGGGGGTTCGCCGCACCCGCTGCCCCAGCCGGGGACCCACCAGGCCGAACGCCGCCGGACCGGCGTGCCGTCACCTGCTCTCGCTCCGGCGCTACGCGCGTACACCTGGCACTGAGCCGGTACGTACTCCGGTGAGCCGTCTCCGAGTTCCCCTCGAAGGCGACCGGCCCGTCGGTCCCCGCCCCTTCCACAGCCGCCCGCACGCCGGCCGGCCCCCGGCGCCTCGGCCGGGCCGGCCGGCCTCGCTTCTCAGCCATCGCTCGTCACGCAGTCCCACCAACGCCGGGGCTCGGTGCGGCCTTCTCGCGGGCCCCGACGCCTCGGTGTTCCCGCACCGCATTCCATGCGCTTGACCCTCTGAGGGAGACCAGCAGATGACGCGTGCGTCCAGCATGTTCGATCTCATCAGCGACCAGGGCGAGGAAAGGCCATACTTCGAGACGGGCGGCATCGGCAGGTCACACGGGTTCTACACCGGTGAGGAGCAGTACCGCCGGGAGATGTCCCGTATCTACGGCCGACGCTGGCTCCCGGTGGACCACGTCTCCCGGCTGAAGGACAAAGGCGCCTACACCACGCTGAACATCGGCACCGGATCCGTTCTGCTCATCCACGGGGACGACGGCATCCAGGCGTACCACAACTACTGCCGGCACCGGGGCTACAAACTCGTGGAGGAGGCCGCCGGCAAGCGCCAGAGCCTGGTCTGCCTCTACCACTGCTGGGTGTACGACCGGAACGGCAAGCTCAAGAGCCTCAACGGCACCTACTTCGACCACTTCTTCGAGAAGGAGAAGAACGGTCTGCTGCCGGTGCGGACCGAGGTCCGGTTCGGGGTCGTGTTCATCGCCCTGTCCGACGACGCCCCGGATCTCGACGCCTCACTGGGCGAGTTCGGCGAGTTCGCACGCGTCTACGAACTCGCCGACCTGGAGTGCGTCGAGGCGAAGGACTACCCGGTCGCCTCGAACTGGAAGCTCGTCGCGCACAACGTCAACGAGAGCCTGCACTTCCCCACGGCCCACAAGGACCTGCACCGCATCACCGACTTCGACGACGCGGGCACCTACGACCTCAAGGGCGACATCGTCGGCGCCTGGCAGGGAATCCGGAACGCCTACAACTCCGTCTCCATGACGGGACGCAGCGGCCGGACGCCGATGGAACTGGTCCCCGAGGCGGACCGGCAGAAGATCAACTGGATCACGATCCTGCCCAATCTGCTGTTCGGGTTCACGGCCGACTACGTGATGATGCAGTGGGTCTGGCCCGAGAGCCCCGGCACCTGTTTCGTCCGGCACTTCTGGCTCTTCCACCCCTCCGAGACCGCCAAGAGCGACTTCTCCCACGAGGCGGTGTTCGCACTGTGGGACAAGGCGAACTACGAGGACTGGGAGATGTGCGAGCGGACGCACCGCGGCCTGTCCAACCCGCTCTGGACACCCGGTCAGCTCTCGCTCGACGAGGAGGTCGTCTCGCAGATCGACGCCTGGGTCGCCGTCGAGACTGCGGAGGCCGGGAGCCCGGACACCGCGGCCAACGGCGCGGACACCGGGAACAGCGCGAAAGCCGCTGACGACGCGTACACCGAGACCGGCGCGACGGCTGGGAACGGCCGGCAGACCGAGACCGGCGCGACAGCCGGGAACGGCGCGTCCACCTCCGAGACCGGGAAGGCCGCGGAGTGAGCATGGCAACCAACTGCTTCATCATCGGCGGCACCCGGGTCCTCACCCAGTGCGCCGCACAACTCCTCGACGCCGGCGTACGGATCGAGGGCGTCTTCAGCGACGACCCCGCCGTGGCCGCCTGGGCGGACACACACGAGATCCCCGTGCTCGATCCGCACGGCGACCTGCGCGCGACGCTCTCGGCGCAGCCGTTCGACTACCTGTTCAGCATGGTCAACTTCCGGATCCTGCCCGCCGAGGTCCTCGACCTCCCGACAACGGCCGCGATCAACTTCCACGACGGGCCGCTGCCCCGCTACTCCGGCAGCCACGTTCCCGCCTGGGCGCTGTACGAAGGCGCGACCCGGCACGCGGCGACCTGGCACCGTATGACGGAGGCCGTCGACGCCGGCGGCGTACTGCTGGAACGTTGGTTCCCGGTACGCGACCACTCCACCGCCCTGTCGCTGACGTACGAGACGGCCGAGGTGGGCATCGACCTCTTCGCCGATCTCGTACCCCACGTGGTGGCGCGAACCCTGCCCGAGCCGGTCGACACGAGCGACCGCGAGCGGCGGTTCTACCGACGGTCCGCCCGCATGGCGTCCGGCGGTGTCATCCACGCGGGCACCACCGCCGTCGAGGCCGTCCGGATCTCCAAGGCCCTGGACTACGGCTCCTTCCCGAACCCGCTCGGAGTACCGACCCTCGTCACCGAACAGGGCGCGGTCTTCACCCGCCAGGTCAGGCTGATCCCGCGAGAGGACCCCCGTACCGAGACCACTGTGCTGTCCGTGACCACATCGGCCATCACCCTGGCCGCCCCGGACGCCGACCTCGTACTGAGCGACTGCACCGCCGTCGACGGGAGCGCGCTGAGCGGCCAGGCCGCCGCGCAGCGGCTCGGCATCACGCCGGGCTCCCCGCTGCCCGCCGCCTCGGCGGAGCGGCTGGCGGACATCGCCGCCGCCCAGAAGACGCTGCGGGTACACGAACCGTGGTGGCGCGCACGGCTGGAGGAGCTGCGCCCCGCCCCGCTGACCACCGACGACTTCTCAGCCGCGGGGGCCCACTACGGCCGCTACGAGCTGGCCCTCACCCCCGGCTCACGGGAGGAGGCCGTCGCGGTCGTCCGCGCCTTCCTCACCGTCGTGGCCGAACGCACCGGCGAGCGGACCTTCGACTTCGCCTGGTCACCGGCGGCCGCGCGGGTCCTCGCCGAGCAGACCCATGGCATCGCCGCCACGCGATTCCCCGTACGGTTCGACGGCGACACCTCCCAGTCCCTGCGGGACAAGCTGGACGAGGCGGCCGCGCACCAGGGCTACGCCGGCGACCTCGAACTCCGGCTCGGCCTCGCCGGTCGCCCGCTCGGCTCCGACGAGCCCAGCTTCACCGGCGTCATGGTGCTGGACCGGGACGCGGGGGAGGAGGCGTCCGCCGAACCGCACACCGAGATCGCCCTGCTGTGTCTGCGGGACGGTCCGCCCACCGTGTTCGTCCGCGAGACCGCGATGGGGGAGGAGGAGGCGCTGGAGTTCACGGAGCAGGTCGAGGACCTGGTCCTGACGGCCCTGCTCCACGGCGAGGAGCCGCACCCCGCGCCCGACTCCGGGCACCACTCCGAGCCTCGGCCCGCCCCCGAGTCCCACGGCGCGGCAGGGCCCGAAGCGTCGTCCGACGCGCCGTCCCCGGAACCGCTCACGGTGGGGCCCGTCAACTCCGCCACCCCGTCGGCCGCCGGAACGGTACTGGACCTGTTCGCGGCCACCGTGGCCGACCGGCCGCAGGCCATCGCCGTCCGCAGCGGCGACCGCACGCTGGACTACGCCGGCCTGGACGCCTGGGCCGACGCCGTCGCCGCCCGCCTGCACGACCAGGGCATCGAGTCCGGTTCGGTGGTCGGCGTACTGATGGAGCGGGACCTCCCGCTGCTCCCCGCCATGCTCGGCATCCTGCGGGCCGGGGCGGCCTTCCTGCCCCTGGACCCGGGATACCCCGAGGAGCGGCTGCGGCGGTACGTGGAAGTCTCGCGGTGCGATCTGATCCTCACCGACTCCCGTACGCATGAGCTGGGTTCTTCGCTCGGTGACGCGCGTAGCGTGCCCGCGCCGGACGGCTCGGCGCAGGCGGTGCCGCCCCAGGTCGCCGCCTCCGGCCTGGCCTACCTCCTCTTCACCAGCGGCTCGACCGGCGACCCGAAGGGCGTGGAGGTCGAACACGGGGCGCTGGCCAACTTCCTCGGCGGAATCGGTGAGCGCCTGGGCGTCTCGGCCGACGACACCGTGCTCGCGCACACCACCGTGGCCTTCGACATCTCCCTGCTGGAGCTGCTCCTCGGGCTGACGGTCGGCGCGACAGTGCTACTGGCCTCCCGTGAGACCGCCGCCGACCCGTCCCAACTGGCCGAACTGACCGCTGATGTGACGGTGGCTCAGGCGACACCGAGTCTGTGGCGCCTGCTGCTGGGCACCGGTTGGACTCCGCACGCGCAACTCACCGTGCTCTCCGGCGGCGAGGCCCTCCCGCCCGCCACCGCCGAGCGTCTGCACGGACCGGCCCGCGCCCTGTGGAACCTGTACGGTCCGACCGAGGCGACGATCTGGGCCTCGTGCCACGAGGTCACCTCCGTGGGCTCGTTCCTGCCGCTGGGCGAACCACTGCCGAACATGGAACTCCACGTTCTGAACGGGGAGTTGGAGCCGTGCGAGGCCGGAGCGACCGGCGAGCTGTACCTCTCCGGCACCGGACTCGCCCGTGGCTACGCCGGCCGGCCGGATCTCACGGCGGACGTCTTCATCGTCCACCCGGTGACCGGTCTGCGGCTCTACCGGACCGGTGACGAGGTACGTCGGCACGCGGACGGCGCGATCGAATGGCTCGGGCGCGGCGACGCCCAGGTGAAGGTGCGAGGCAATCGCATCGAGCCCGCGGAGATCGAGCGGGCGCTGGAGAGGTTCGACGGTGTCACCGCCGCCGTGGTCGTCGCGGCGCGGTTCGAGGGACGCGGCGAACCGAGGCTGACCGCCTACCTGGTGGGCGACGGTACGCCGACGAAGTCCCGGCTCGACGCGTTCGTCGGCAGCTCCCTGCCCCGCTACATGGTGCCCGACGCCTATGTCGCCCTCGACGCGCTGCCGTTGACCGCCAACGGCAAGGTGGCGCGCGCCGCGCTGCCGGTGCCGACGAGGGACACCGTCATCCTCTCGGCCCCCGAATCCGCCGCGACGCGGGCGGAGTCCGTGGAACCGTCGGAGTCTTCGCAGCCCTCGCGGCCCTCCCAGCTCTCACAGTCCTCGCAGCCGTCACAGTCCTCGGAGCCTTCGGAGTCGGCTGTGGCTTCGGAGTCGGCGGTGGGCGTGACGGTCGAGGCGCTGGCGGAGTCGATCGCCGGGGTGTTCGCGGCCACGCTGGGCCACTCCGGCTTCGACGTACACGCCAACTTCTTCGACCTGGGCGGCGATTCGGCCAACGTCACGTTCGCCGCCGTACAACTCGGCCGTGAGCTAGGTGCGACCATCACCGCCCCGTCGATCTTCGCCACCGGTACGCCGGTGAAGCTGGCCCGGTTGCTGGGTGCGGAAGGCGTGGTACGGCTGGTCGCCCCGAAGACCGAGAAGGCCGAGGAGGCCGCCACCGTACGGACGCCGGCCGTGCCCGAGCACGAGTCCGTGCCCGAGTCTGAGCTGGCGTCCGTGCCTGTGTCTGTGCCTGCGCCTGAGTCCGAGACCGCGCCGACAGAGCCCGTGCCCGCGCGGCCCGCCCGGCCGGCCGACGACGGCGCCCTGGCCGTCATCGGCATGGCGTGCCGGTTCCCCGGCGCCGCCACGCCGGACGAGTTCTGGCAGAACCTCGTCGGCGGGGTGTCCGGCGTCCGGCAAGCCCCGGACGGCAAGCGCGGCTGGGCCCACCTGTGGTCCGAAGCCGACGCCGCGGCGGCCGACGATGTGCCGATGGCCTGGGTGGACGGTGTCGAGTACTTCGACGCCGCCCGCTTCGGCCTGACCGACCGCGAGGCCCGCCGCATGGACCCTCTGCAGCGGACCCTGCTGAGCGTCACGGCCGAGGCCCTGGAGAGCTGCGGCCACGACCACACGTCTCTCGGCGCCGCCACCGGTGTCTTCATCGGTGCCATCGCGAGCGACTTCCCGGAGATCGTGGCGCGGAGCATCGGATACCGCGACCCGCACGTGGCGACGGGCACGGCCGCCTCCATGGTCGCCAACCGGCTGTCGCACGTCTTCGACTGGTCGGGGCCGAGCTTCGTCATCGACACCGCCTGCTCCTCCTCCCTCGTCGCCCTGCACCAAGCGGCCATGCATCTGCGGGCGGGCGACGTGGACGCCGCCGTGGTCGGGGCCGCGAACCTGGTTCTCACCCCGACCAAGACACGCTCCTTCGCCCGCAACGGGATGCTCTCCCCGCAGGGCACATGCCGCACCTTCGACGACGCCGCCGACGGCTATGTACGAGGGGAGGGCACCGGCGCGGTCATCCTCAAGCGGCTCGCCGACGCCGAACGCGACGGCGACCCCGTCCTCGCCGTGATCCGAGGCACCGCTGTCAACCACACAGGGGGCAGCGCCGGTTTCCTCACGGCACCCAGCAGGCCGGCCCAGGAGGCGGTACTTCGCAAGGCGCTGGCCGGCTCGGGTCGTACGGCGGCCGACATCGGCTACGTCGAGGCGCACGGCACCGGAACGCAGCTGGGCGACCTCATCGAACTCGAAGCCCTGCACGCGGTCCTGGGCGAACCGGCCGGCCGGCGGCCGGTCGCCGTGGGCTCGGTGAAGACCAACATCGGTCATCTGGAGCCCGCCGCCGGCATCGCCGGACTGATCAAGACGATCCTGGCGCTCCAAGCGGGACACATCCCGCCGTCGTTGAACTTCAGCACCCCGAACAAGTCCTTCGACTTCGACCGTTCGCCCCTGTTCGTGGCCGACCGGCTGCTGCCGTGGGGCAGCGGCCCGCGCGTCGCGGGGATCAGCAGCTTCGGCTTCGGTGGCGCGAACGCCCACGCAGTGGTCGAGGCGGGACCCGTCCGTCTACCGGACGGTGCGGCACCGGACGGTACGGAGCCCGGCCCGCGCCTGCTGATCCTCTCCGCGGGATCGGACGACGCGCTGCGCACCCTGGCCCACCGGCTCGTGCTGATGCTGCGCTCCGCGTACTGCCCGTCCCTGGACGAGCTGAGCGAGGCGAGCCGACGGCGGCCCGCCGCCGCACACCGGCTGGCCTGCGTGGCGGACAGCGTCGAGCAACTGGAGGACAAGCTGCGGCTGTTCCTGGCCGGGGTCACGGACATCCGCTCCCTCAGCGTCGGGGCGCTGTCCGAGACCGCTGCCACGGAACCGGTCGGTGCCACGGAGCCGGTCGGCGCCGGGGCGAGTCGGGAGACTCTCACCGAGGCCGCCCGCGCGTTCGTCGCCGGTGCGGCTCTGCCCGCCGGACGGCGGACTCGGGCGGGCGTACGGTTCCCGACCGCGCCGCACGCGGAGAAGTACCTCTGGCTGGAACCCGCCGAGCAGCCCGACACACCCGTCCACGACGGCGCGTCCCTCCGTACGAAGAGCACCTGGACACAGCACCCGGAGGCCGCCGAACACGTGGTGCTCGGCAAGCCGACACTGCCCGGCGCCGGGTACCCCGGCAAGGTGGCCGAGGTCATCGGCCAGGACCGGTTCGGTCTGCGGGACCTCACCTTCCGGGCGGCCGTCGAGGCACCCACAACCCTCACCGCCGAGCGCGACAACGCCACGATCGCCTTCCGCGACGGCACCGGCGCCCTCGTCTGCACCGCCGAGGTGACCGGCCCCGAGCAGGCGACACTCACCCCCGCGGCCACCACCGACGGCTTCACCGCCGTCGCCCTCGACGCGATGTACGACGCGTTCGAACGCGCCGGACTCAGCTACGGCGCCGGCTTCCGTACCGTATCCACGCTGTCCGTGGCGCCCGGTCAGGCGACGGGTGTGCTGCGCGCCGGCGCGGGGACCGCCGGCGCGCGGACCGCCGACACGGTGGACGCCCGGCTTCTCGACGGTGCCTTCCAGATCGCGCTCGCCGCGTGCGGCGCGCAGGGACTGTATGTGCCGTTCACCGTCGAACGGCTCACCGTCCTCGGCCGGCTCCCCGACACCGCCCGCGTGTACGCCCGGCGGGACCGGGACTCCGGGCCCGACTCCGGTCTGCTGACCGCGAGTCTGGTGATACTCGACGGTGACGAACCCGTACTGGAGGCCCGCGGGGTCACCTGGAAGCGGCTCTCGCAGGCGCCGCCGTCGCAGGCCACGGGAGGCGACACGCGGAGCGGCCACCGTGCCGCGACGCCTTCGTCGCCCGCCCCCGTACGGATCCCGGCGTCCGTGTCCAACGGTCACCGTCCCGTGCCCGGCCCCGGCCGCCCGGCGTCCGGAGGTCTCGACGCGGCCGTGGCCCAATGGGTGGCAGCCGCCCTGGAGTTGGACGTCGACGACCTGGAGACGGACCGACCCCTGCAGGAGCAGGGGCTCGATTCGATGCTCGCGGTCTCGCTGGCGCAGGACATCCGGGCCAAGCTGGACGTGGACATACCGGTGACGCTGGTCCTGGAGGTCGGCACCGTCGATCGCCTGGCCGCCGAGCTGAGGGACGAGTACGGCGCCACCGCGGCGCCCGCCGAGGACTCCCAGGGCACGGCCGGCGCTCCAGCGGCCGCCGCGCCCCAGGCGCACCCGGAGCCCGCCATGGCCCCGCCGCCGGTTCGGGTACCGGACGCGCCCCGCGACCCGGCCCCGGTGCAGGTGGTCGAGCCGCCCCTCTCCCCGGTGCGCGACGCCGCGGATCTGGACGCGGATGTGCACGACATCGCCATCATCGGCTTCGACGGGGTGTTCCCGAACGCCGCGAACACCGACGAGCTGTGGCGGGTACTTCTGGAGGGCGTGGACTGCCTGAGCGAGGTGCCCGCGTCCCGCTGGGACATCGACTCGTACTACGGCACGGAGGGCAAGCCCGGCACCGTCTACCTCAGGCGCGCCGGCTTCATCGAAGGGCTGACCGACTTCGACGCCGGGTTCTTCCGGCTCTCGCCCGCCGAGGCGGAGTGGATCGACCCCCAGCAGCGTCATCTCGTCCAGTCCGCCTGGCGGGCCTTGGAAGACGCCGGCCTGGCGGGAACCACCCAGCGGTCCACGGGGGTGTTCGTGGGCGCGAGTTACCAGCACTACCGCGACATGGTCGTCGGGGACGTCGTACAGACGGCGGCGGGCCTGGGCAACCACAACGCGATCCTGGCCAACCGGGTGAGTTACTTCCTGGATTTGCATGGGCCGAGCATGACGATCGACACGTTGTGTTCGTCGTCGTTGGTGGCTTTGCATACGGCGGTGCGGAGTATCCGTGACGGCGAGTGCGAACAGGCCATCGTCGCCGGTGTGCACCTGGCGATGTCACCGCAGTACTTCCAACTGGGCGCACGACTGCGGTCGTTCTCTCCCTCCAATGCCCTGCGGCCGTTTGATGCGGGGGCGGATGGGTTTGTGCCGGGGGAGGGTGTGGTGACGGTGGTGGTGAAGCCGTTGGGTGCGGCGTTGCGTGATGGTGATCGGGTGCGGGGTGTGGTTCGGGGGAGTGCGGTCAATCATGGTGGTCGTACGAGTGGGTTGACGGTGCCGAGCAGTGCGGCGCAGCAGGAAGTGGTGTCTGCCGCGCTCCGGGACGCGGGCGTACCGGTCGAGTCCATCGGATTGGTGGAGGCTCATGGGACGGGGACGAGTCTGGGTGACCCGATCGAAATCGAGGGTCTGACGCGGGCGTGGCGCGGGATCACGGACAAGTCGCAGTACTGCGCGATCGGTTCGCTGAAGGGGAATGTGGGTCATCTGGAGCCGGCCGCCGGGCTGGCGGGGCTCGTGAAGGTGTTGCTGGCGATGGAGCACGAGATGGTTCCGCCGTCGTTGCATGTGGTGCGTCCGAATGATCACATCCGGTTCGAGGAGACGCCGTTCTATCTGGCTGATCGTGCGGTGGAGTGGCCTCGGAACGGGGTGCCTCGGCGTGCGGCGGTCAGCGCGTTCGGTATGGGCGGCGTGAACGCCCATGTGATCGTGGAGGAAGCCCCTGTGGTGCCGGTGCGTGAGATGCCGGTTCAGGAGTCGCATGTCGTACGGGTCAGCGCCGCCGACGAGACCGCGCTCCGCACCCTCGCCGACACCTACGCCGAGACTCTGATCGACACTCCGGAGGACGAGGTCGGGGACTTCACGTTCACCGCCAACACCGGTCGTGCCGCGCACCGTTACGGGGTGGCGGTGCAGGGTGCCGATGGCCGCGCACTCGCTGCCGGGCTGAAGGACGTCGTAACGGGCCGTGGTGCCCTGTCCCGGAAGGGCGGCAAGGCACAGCCTTCGGCCTTCATGTTTACGGGGCAGGGTTCGCAGTATGTGGGTATGGGCCGTGGGTTGTATGCGGTGGAGCCGGTGTTTCGGGCGGCGTTGGACGAGTGTGCGGGGTTGTTGGACGGGCATGTGGATGTGCCGTTGGTGGAGTTGTTGTTCGGTGAGGGGGCTGTGGGCCGGCTGGATCGTACGGGGTGTGCGCAGCCGGCGATTGTGAGTGTGCAGGTGGCGTTGGTGCGGTGGCTGGAGTCGGTGGGGGTGCGTCCGGATGTGGTGGTGGGACACAGTCTGGGGGAGCTGACGGCGGCGTGGGTGGCGGGTGTGCTGGATCTGGGGGATCTGCTGGAGTTGACGGCGGTGCGTGGGCGGTTGATGGAGTCGCAGCCGGGTGAGGGTGCGATGGCGGTGGTGCATGCGGAGTCGGAGGCTGTTCTGGCCGCTGTTGCCGCGTATCCGGGGGTGGAGGTCGCGGCGTTCAACGCGCGTCGATCGGTCACGATCACGGGTCCGGCGGACGCTATATCGGGTTTCTGTCAGGATTCCGGTCTGCGGACCCAGCGGCTGACGGTCAGTCATGCGTTCCATTCGGCCGCGATGGAGGGTGCGGTCGCGCCGTTCGCCGAGGCGGTGGCGGGCAGGCCGCTGTCGGCTCCGGTGATCGGGTTCGCGTCGACCGTGACGGGCGGGTGGCATGACGCCGAAACGGCCTGCGATCCGGCGTATTGGGGGCGTGCGATTCGAGAGCCGGTGCGTTTCTCCGAGGCCGTCACCGCGCTGGCCGGGGTCGGTGCGGGGTCGGTGTGGGAGATCGGTGCGCATCCTCAGCTGACGTCGCTCGCGAAGGCGTCATGGGGCGAGACACAGCCGGTGTGGCTGAGCACCTTGCGACGTGACCGAACCGATCAGGTCCAACTTCATGCGGCGGTTGCCGAGCACTACAACCACAGTCGCGCCGATCTGGACTGGGCCGGGCTGCACGAGGGCCAGGGCCGGCGCACCACCACCATCCCCACCTACCCCTTCAACCGACAGGAGCTGGCCGCGCCGCCTGTTCGCCGCAGCGGTACTGGGACGAGCACACTCAGCCACCCGCTGTTCGACCGTCACTACGAGCACCGGAGTGAGGGACAGTGACGTACCCCGGCGAGACCTACGAGAAGACGTTCACGGGCCAGGAGCCCTTCATCGCCCAGCACCGCTCCATGGGCATCGGGCTGCTGCCCGCGGCGGTGCAGCTGGAGATGGCGATGGTGGGCGTCGCCCAACGTCGGCCGTTCACCCCGCTGCAGCTCACCGATGTGACATTCCTGCGACCCCTCACCATCGCCGACGACGCGGCGGCTCCTGTCCGGCTCGACGTGTCCTTCGGCCCGCAGACCGGCTTCGAGCTGAGCACCGTGGTGGCCGGCGACCGCAAGCCGCTGTCCACCGGAACCGGCCGACTGCTCCAGGGCGCCGTCCAGGCGCCACGCGCCGATACCGCCCGGCAGATGACGGGTACGCGGACGATCACCTCGGAGCGGCTGTACGAGAGCTGGGCGCGTGAGGGCCTGCAGTACGGTCCCGACTTCCGTACCGTCAGGGAACTCGCGGTCGGAGAGGGAGGCGTGGCCCGGGCCACGTTGCGGTCCGACGCCGAGCCCATGCCCTGGTACGCCCATCCGCTGCTGGTGGACGGCGTGTTCCAGGTCGTCAGTTGCGCGCTCCAGGACCTCACGGGAGACGTCGGCCCGTATCCCATGCTGCCGATCGGCGTCGCTCGGTTCGCGGTCCTCGCCGATCTCTCGGTCCTGTCGGCCGGTGTGACGGTCCTGGTGCGCAGGACGGGCGTCGACGGTGCGTACGCGACTGCGGACGCCCAGCTGCTGGGGCCCGGGGACGAGGTCGTGGCGGAGTTCGAGGGGCTGCGGATGCGTCGTACGACCGCCGTGTCGCGACCGCCGGTCGCCCCGGCCCCGTCGCGGGCGGCCATGCTGCCCATCACCCGGATCGACTGGCGGCCCGCGCCGGCGACCGACGAGCGGCACGACCCCGCGACCGGAACGTGGGTGGTGCTGCACAACGGTGGTACAGGCAGCCTCGGTGAGCGCGCCGCCTGGCAACTCCGGGCCGAGGGAGCCCGTGTGGTGGAGGTCGGCGTCGGACCGACCGGAGTACAGGCACCGGCACCGGCAGCACGTACACAGACACACGCACACGCACAGGCGCACGACCGTGATCGGCGGATTCTCGCGCAGCCGGACGAGGAGGCGTTCCGGCAGCTCTGGGACGAGATCGGGGACCCCGTCGCGGGTGTGGTGCACCTCTGGAACGCCGACGGCGCGCCTGACGACGGCGCTCCGGGGGAGGAGGCGGAGCTCCGCCTCGGCCTGTACGGCTGCCTGGCCGCCCTCCGTACCCTCGGCGAGCGGCAGCGCAAGTCCCGCTTCTTCCTGGTGACCAGGGATGGGCAGCCGGTCGCGAACGGCGACCGTCCGGTGCCCGCGCGCGCCGCCATCTGGGGTTTCGTCCGCACCGCCGCCATCGAGCACCCGGGCTTCCACCCGCGCCTACTCGACATCGACCAACCCTCCGACGACACGCTCCGCGCAGTCCTGGTGGAGTTCGGCGCCGCCGGCGGCCCGACCGAAGTCGGCTACCGGCAGGGAGTTCGCCACGTACCCGTCCGGGTGCGCGACCGGTCCGCGTACGCCGTGCCCCACAGGGGGCAGGGGCCCATCAGACAGGGCGGCCGCTACCTCGTCCTCGGCGGACACGGCGGGCTCGGCCTGGAGGTCGCCGACCGGTTCGCACGGGAAGGCGCCGGAGTCGTCGCGCTGGTCAGCCGTTCCGGAGCGGCCGGTGCCGACCACGAGCGTACGGCCGCGATCGGCGCGCGGGGATGCGAGGTCGCGTCCTACAGCGCGGACGTGACCACCCCCGGCGCCCTGGCGGCCGTGGTGGAGCGCGTCCGCGCGGAGTTCGGCGAGTTGCACGGCGTGGTCCATGCGGCAGGCACTCTCAAGGACGGACTGATCCGCAGCGCCACCGCCGAGGACATCGCGGCGGTGATGAGACCGAAGGCCGACGGCGTTCGGGAACTGGCCGCCGCGGTGGCCGGGCACGACCTGGACTTCGCCGTGCTGTTCGCGTCGGTCTCCGGCACGTTCGGCAATCTCGGGCAGGGCGGATACGCCGCGGCCAACGCCTACCTCGACGCGTTCGCGCACGCACACGGCTCGCCGTGGCTGAGTGTCGACTGGGGCCTGTGGGGCGAGGTGGGCATGGGCACGGCGGTCGCGGAACAGTTGCGGCGGCGCGGAGTCAGGCCGTTGGACACCGCGGAGGGTCTGGACGCCCTGATCGCGCTACTGGCTACGCAAGACGGCCCCCACCAGGTGATTGTTGCCCACCCGGACGCCGGCGACGTGGTTGTTGAACTCGAACCGCAACTCGACAACACCGGGCCGGAGTTCGGCGGGCCCACCAGTACACAGGAAGCCACCGACTCCACGGGTGAGGGCGACGGGGAGCGCGTCGCGGACGCGCTGGAACGGTTCCTGGCCGAGCGGCTGGGCGTCACATCCTTCGACCGCGACACCCCGCTGTCGGACTACGGCATGAGCTCCATCATGAGCGTCGAGCTGTCGGAGGACCTGTCCGGCAAGTGGGGTATCCACCTTCCGGCGACGCTCTTCCTGGAGTATGGCGAGTTCACCGAACTCGTCGAGGCCCTGACCGGCCGTTACGGCGCGGCCGTCGCGGTTACGGCGCCGGAAGCCGGCGAGCCCGCGACCGTCGAGAGCAGCGACACGGCCGAGACCATCGAGCCGACCTTGGCGGCGACTCCCACCCCGACGCCCTCCCCGAACCCCCCGCGCCCGCGACGGCACACAGCCACCGGTCGCGACGCGGACGTCGCGATCGTCGCCGTGTCCGGTGATCTCCCGGGCGCGGTCGGCGGTGTGGCGGAGCTGTGGCCCCTGCTCCGCTCCGGCGGTCACGCGTTCACCGAAGTGCCGGCCGAACGCTGGGACATCGACGCCCACTTCGAGGAACGCGGTCCCCGTATGACGGGCACCTACTGCCGTACGGGTGCCTTCGTCACCGGCATCGACCGCTTCGAACCGACCTTCTTCGGCATCTCCGTACGCGAGGCCGACGAGATGGACGTACAGCAGAAACTCCTGCTGGAGCACGCCTGGACGGTGCGGGACGACAGCGGTCTCGCCGGCCGCCGCGACATCGGCGTCTTCGTCGGCGCCACCTACACCCATCACCGCGACGCGCAGGGACTGGAGACCGTCGGACCGCACACCGCGCTCGGCTCCATGAACGCGGTACTGGCCAACCGGATCTCGTACGCGCTTGATCTGACCGGACCTTCGCAGACCGTCGACACCCTGTGCTCGTCGTCCCTCGTCGCCATCCAGCAGGCGGTCGCCGCGCTGCGCGCGGGACACTGCGGCGCCGCGATCGTGGCGGCCTGCCAGGTCGGTCTGACTCCGTGGTACTACCGCAGCCTGAGCCAGCTCGGTGCCCTGTCCGGCACGCGGCCGAGGCCCTTCGACGAGCGGGCGGACGGATTCCTCCCCGGCGAAGGCACGTTGGCCGTGATGCTGAAGCCGCTCGCCGACGCGGAACGGGACGGCGACCGGATCTGGGGTGTCATCCGCGGTACGGCCGTCAACCACGGGGGCCGTGGCAGCGCCCTGCCGGTGCCCCGCAGCGAGGCCCAGGCCGCGGTCGTACGGGCGGCACTTGACGATGCCGGACTGGTCCCGGCGGACGTCTCCCTGATCGAGACGCACGGCACGGCGACCAGGCTCGGCGACCCGATCGAGATCGCCGCGCTGACCGAGGTGTTCGGCGGTGACCCGGACCGGGGCGACCCGTGCCACATCGGGACCGTGAAGGGCAACATCGGTCATCTGGAACCCGCGGCCGGACTCGCCGGACTGGTAAAGGTACTGCTGTGCCTGCGGCATCGGGAGATCCCGCCCGTCGCAGGATTCGAGACCCCAAGCAGCCATCTGGACCTGTCCGCAGGGCCGTTCGTGATCCCCGTCGAGCCGCAGCCGTGGAACTCGGACGGGCCGCGCCGGGCGGGAATCAGCTCCTTCGGCATGGGAGGGACCAACGCCCATGTCGTCGTGGAGGAGTACGTCGGGAAGTCCCCGCACGAGGCGCCCGGCGAGGAGAGCCGTCCGGCCGTCGGCGCCGTACCGGACGAGCATTTGCTGGTCCTGTCCGCGCACACCCCGGACACTCTGGCCCGGCGCATGGCGGACGTCCGGTCACTGCTGCGGCAGGAGAACGCGCCGAGACTGGGCGCCCTGTGCCGTTCCAGCGCCGTCGGACGCGACCACCAGGCGTACCGGGTCGCGGTTCTGGGAGCCACGGCCGGCGAGTTGAGCGCCGGGCTGGCCGAGGCGCTGCGCCTGGCGGACCGGGCGCCCGGCACTGTCGTACGCGGCGGAAGAGTGCTGGACAGCGCGTCGACCGGGCTCAGCGGCCCGGCCTTCCGCTACGTCGGTGGCGGCACCGTCGACTGGACCACGGTGTACCCGGGCCCGACGACGGGCCGAGCCGCCCTCCCGCCCTATCCGTTCGGCCCGCGATCCGAGGAAGTCGCGACGCCGGCCGTGACGCCCGTCGCGTCGCTCGCCGCCACGCCCGTCGCGACGCAGACGTGGGTCACACCGTCGGACACGACCGACGTCGTACGGCGACTCTCGCGCGCCCACCGTGTCCTGGGCGAGGAGACCGTGCCCGGAGCACTGCTGGTGGCCCTCGGTCTGCGGGCGAGCGGTGCCCTGCGGCAGATCACCTTCACCGGCCGGGGGACCGGAGACCATCCCCTCACGACCGATCTGGACGACCTCACCCGTACCGGACCGGCCATCTTCCGGCACGCCGACCGGGTCATCGCCCGGCTCACCACCACCGAGGTCCCCGCCACGCCGCCCGCCGCCGTGGATCTCGACACCCTGCGTGCCGTGCTCGACCGGACGCTGGAACCGGCCGGTCTCTACGCCTGGTTCGCGGCGAAGGGCATGGAACTCACCGCGCCGTTGCGGTCCGTCGCCGAGGTGCGCTACGGGTCCGGCCGGGTACTCGCGCGGATCGACCTCCCGGTCGGCAGTGTCCTGGAGGCCGAGGCGGTGGCACTCGACGCGGCTCTCCAGGCCATGGCCGTACTCACGTTGGCGGATCCCGCGGCACCCTCGGCCACCTATCTGCCCGTCTCCATCGGCCGGGCGGTGCGCTGGGCGGACGCGGCGCGGGCGGAGTTCGTACTGCTCGAAGGCGCCGAGCCCGACAGCGACGGTACGCGGCGCGGCGACGCGTCCCTGCTCGCCGCCGACGGCCGGGTGCTCGTCCGGCTGGACGACATCGAGTACAAGACCGTGGCCGCGAACGACACCGCACCACCCGCACCCCCCACCCGCCGCGCACCGAAGGACGCGGCGGCGGAGGCGGCGATCCTCACGGTGGTACGGGACGTTCTCCGCGACCCCGGTGTCATGGCGACCACCTCGCTGTCCACGGTGGGTCTCGACTCCATGCTGGCGACCGCCATCGCGGCCGACGTCGAGGCGGCGTACGGGGTGAAGTTGAGCCCGACGGACGTTCTGGACGCGGCGGACTGCCGCACTCTCGCCGCGCTCGTCGCCGAACTGGCCGACGACGAGGGCGTGTTCGCCCCGGCGGTGACCGCTCGCGACGCGGCGGCCACTCGCGACGTGGCCACGGTCCGCGAGCCGGCCCCCGGCACCGCCGACGATCAGGAACAGGACATCGCCGTCATCGGGCTGGCCCTGGCGCTCCCCGGCGCCCCGGACCCGGAACGGCTCTGGTCGCTGCTCGCCGGCTCGGGCCAGGAGATCCGTCCGGCGCCGGCCCATCGCTGGGGCCGGTACGCCAACGGACACGAGCCCGATGTCGGCGGATTCCTCGACAACGTAGAGGAGTTCGACGCCCGGTTCTTCGACTTCTTCCCCAAGCAGGCCGAGGTGCTCGACCCACAGGCCCGCTGGCTGCTCCGCTCGACCTGGGAGGCGCTGGAGTCGGCCGGCCTCCCGCCGCGCCAACTGTCCCCGTCCACCGGTGTGTTCGTGGGCGCCAGCTATCAGCACTACAAGGACTACAACATCGCGCCGGAGCTGGACGCGCCCAGCGGTCTGGGCAACCACAACGCGTTCCTGGCCAACCGGGTGAGTTACTTCCTGGATCTGCGTGGGCCGAGCATGACGATTGACACGTTGTGTTCGTCGTCGTTGGTGGCGTTGCACACGGCGGTGCGGAGTATCCGTGACGGCGAGTGCGAACAGGCCATCGTCGCCGGTGTCCGCGTCGCACTCTCTCCCCTGCACTACGTCGCGATGAAGAACCTGCGCGCACTCTCTCCCTCGGGCACATCCCGGCCGTTTGATGCGGGGGCGGATGGGTTTGTGCCGGGGGAGGGTGTGGTGACGGTGGTGGTGAAGCCGTTGGGTGCGGCGTTGCGTGATGGTGATCGGGTGCGGGGTGTGGTTCGGGGGAGTGCGGTCAATCATGGTGGTCGTACGAGTGGGTTGACGGTGCCGAGCAGTGCGGCGCAGCAGGAGGTGGTGTCTGCCGCGCTCCGGGACGCGGGTGTACCGGTCGAGTCGATCGGGTTGGTGGAGGCTCATGGGACGGGGACGAGTCTGGGTGATCCGATCGAAATCGAGGGTCTGACACGTGCGTGGCGTGGGGTGACGGACAAGTCGCAGTACTGCGCGATCGGTTCGCTGAAGGGGAATGTGGGTCATCTGGAGCCGGCCGCCGGGCTGGCCGGACTGGTCAAGGTCCTCCTGGCGATGGAGCATGAGACGGTTCCGCCGTCGTTGCATGTGGTGCGTCCGAATGATCACATTCGTTTCGAGGAGACGCCGTTCTATCTGGCTGATCGTGCGGTGGAGTGGCGCCGGAACGGGGTGCCTCGGCGTGCGGCGGTGAGTGCGTTCGGTATGGGCGGGGTCAACGCCCATGTGATCGTGGAGGAAGCCCCTGTGGTGCCGGTGCGTGAGATGCCGGTTCAGGACTCGCATGTCGTACGGGTCAGCGCCGCCGACGAGACCGCACTACGAACCCTCGCCGACACCTACGCGGAACGTTTCGAGACAGCACGCGACGCCTGGGACACCGCCGATCTCTGCCACACCGCCAACACCGGCCGCTCACCACTGGAGTTCCAGACCGCGGTGCGTGGACGTGACTCCGCCGAACTCGCGGCCGCACTACGTTCCGTCGCCGCCGGGAACACTCCGGTGGCTCGCGTCGACATCGACCTGACGGCAGAGGAGGCCGCGCCCCGGACCGCCGACGTCGTGGATCTGGTCAGGTCGGGGTACGCGCACACCGACTGGGCCGGGCTCTCCGCGAAGGGCGCCCGCGTCACGGACCTCCCCACCTATCCCTTCGCGCGAGGGTCGTACTGGCACACCACCGACCCCACGGTCCTGCCAGGTCCCACGGTCGTGCCGGGTCCGGCGCCGTCCGGGAGCGAGGCGGTACGTATCGAGTGGCGCGCCCGCGAACTGGCCCCCGCGCTCGTGGCCGGCCCGGCCACGGTACGCGTGGTCGCCGCCGACCCCGAGATCGGGCATGCGCTGACGGCGGCCCTCCGGGACCGGGGCGTGACCGTCGCCGAGCCCGGTCGACAGGCGGACGCGACCATCGTGGTCGACGCCCGGGTCAGTCAGCTGAACCAGGGCGGCAGGACCGCCGAACTGAACCATTTCTGGGCCGAGTTGGGCGACCTGATGAAGGCGCTGCCCGCACACGGGAAACTGCTCTGGGCCGGATTCCACGGCGTGGCCGTACATCCCGACGAGCGTGGCGAGCTGTCCCCGGCGCGGGTCGCCATGGCCATGGCCGTACGGGCCGCCGGGGCGGAGAACCGTAAGCCCACCTCGGTTGTCCATCTCGACCCGGCCGACCCGGCCGAGGTGCAGGCCGTCCGCCTGGCGGCCGAGTACGCCGCCCTGAGTGCCGGTCCGGCGGCCGGGGCTGACGCCGGGACGGTGGTCGCCGCCTACCGGCGAGGCGTCAGGTACACCCCGGAACCGGTGCCCGCGCCTGCCGGCCCGTCGTACGCCCTGCCCGCCTCCGGGTACTACCTGGTCACGGGAGGACTGGGCGCCGTAGGGCTGCGTCTGACCGAACGGCTGATCGACCGGGGAGCCAGGCGGATCGGCATCATCGGCCGGTCGGTGGTCGATGCCGGGACCTCAGCCCCTCTGCGGGAGCTGGCGGGGCGCGCCGAGGTCGAGTACCTGGCCTGCGACGTGTCCGACCCGGCGGCGCTCGCCGCCGCGGCCGGGCGGTTCGGTCGGCGTTGGGGCCGGCTGGTCGGCGTCGTGCACTCCTCCGGCGGGGTCAACCCGTTCGGGGCCATGCACCGCCGGGCATGGGGTGACGCCGAGAAGGTGCTCGCGCCCAAGGTCCCCGGCTCGCTCAACGTCGTACGGCTGGCGAAGGAGCAGGGCGCCGACTTCACCGTCCTGGTGTCCTCGATCGCCGGCACACAGGCCGCGGCCGGCCGGGGTCTGGTCGACTACAGCCTCGCCAACGCCTACCAACTGGCCCTGGCCGAGCGGGAGAACGACGCCGTCACCACGGTCACCGCACACGCGTGGCCGAACTGGACGGGCATCGGCATGCGGGCTGACGAGTCGTTCTCCGCCGCGTACTCGGTCAGCGCCGAGCAGGCACTGGACGCCTTCTTCGACCACCTGCGGTCGGGTGGCGCCGTGATCTTCCCGGGAAGCGCTCCCGCCACCACCCCACCGGAGGCTGCCCAGCCTGCCGAGTCCGCTGTGCCCGCCGATTCCGTCCCGGCGGCGGTGGCGCGCACCGGGGGTGATGTCGCGGGGATGCGCACACGGGTCCGGGAAGCCTTCCTCCAAGTGCTCGGGGAGGACCCGGGAGACCGTCCGCTCCAGACACTCGGCCTGGACTCTCTGGTGATCGCCGAGCTGACCACGGCCCTTGAGCAGCGCAGTAGTCGAACCGTCGATCCGTCGCTGCTGATGCGGGCGCGTACGGCCGACGAGATCGCCGCGGACCTCGCCACCCATGAAGCGTCGGCCCCAGACCATCCGCCCACGCCCACAACGACGTTCACGCCCATGCCCATGCCCACGCCCATGCCCACGCCCACGCCCACGCCCGAGAACGAGCGAGACCACGAGCAGGACAACGACCGCGACCACGAGTCCGTACCCATCTCCGCTCTGAGCGCCTTGCTGCGTCCTCTGCTCGTGCACGACGGACACCGGGGGCGGGGACAGGCATGACCCGAGAGCCGAACGAAAGGACCGCTGTGAGCGAGCTCGACACCCGCATCGCCGTGATCGGCCTCGCGGTACGGCTCCCGGGCGCCGAGGACGCCGTCGACCTGACGGCCCTGCTGGGCCGCGACGGGGTCGAGGTCGGTGAGGTCCCGCCGAGCCGGTGGGCCCGCGAGTTGTACCGGGGCGAGGGCCCCCACCAGGGCACGCACCACCGAGGCGGCTTCCTGGTGGACCCGTTCTCCTTCGACCACGAGGCGTTCGGCATGACCGCCGAGGACGCCGTGCTCCTGGACCCCCAGCAGCGCGTGATGCTGGAGGTCGGCGCGCGGGCCCTGGAGGACTCCGGGTATCTGGGGGTACGCCGTCGCCTCGACGCCGCCGTGTTCATCGCCGCGCGCATGAACGCGTACGGCTTCGACCAGGGCCGGGGCACTGTTCCGCCCGGCCCGGCCGGCCCCGTGGGCATACCCGGGCCGGCCGCCCTGTGGGGGCGGTCGCAGAACTTCATGGCGGCCTGGCTGTCCGACCGTTTCGATCTGGCGGGCCCGAGTCTGGTGGTCGACACCGCCTGCTCGTCCTCCCTGTCGGCGGTCTGGCTCGCCTGCCAGAGCCTCGCGGCCGGAACCTCCGAGCTGGCCCTGGTCGGCGCGGTCGACCTGCTGATCGACCCGCTGACGTTCGTACTCCTCTCCCGCACCGGGGCCCTCTCCCCGGACGGGCTGTGCCAGACCTTCGACAGCAGGGCCAACGGCTATGTGCCCGGGGAGGGAGCCGCCGCCCTGGTGCTGAAGCCGATGCCGGCGGCGCTGGCCGACGGCGACGTGATCCTCGGAGCCATCAGCGGGGTCGCGGTCAACAACGACGGCCGCACCATGGGCGTCACCACACCGAACCTGGAAGCCCAGATCGACCTGCTGGGCAAGGCGTACCAGACCATCGACCCGGCGACCGTCCAGTACGTCGAGGCACACGGCACCGGTACCGCCATCGGCGATCCGATCGAAGTACGGGCGCTCACCGAGGTGTTCGCCGGGCACGGCGTCGCCAGGAACTCCGTCGCGCTCGGTTCCATCAAGCGCCGGATCGGCCACCTCCACTCGGCGTCGGGGCTCGCCGGACTCGCGAAGATCATCGTCGCGATGCGCGAAGGAACCGTCCCGGCCGTGGCCGTGGAGTCACCCAACCCGCGCCTCAACCTCGCGGGCAGCCCCTTCCACCTGCCCGAGACGCACCTCCCCTGGCCGGACGCTCCGGTGCGCCGGGCCGCCGTGAGCGGATTCGGCTTCGGCGGCACCAACGCCCATGTGGTGGCCGAGGCCGCGCCCCCGGTGGACGGCGCCCCCGGCGGGCCGTCCGCACCGGCCGTCCATGTACTGCCGCTCTCCGCCGACACCCCGTACGCGCTGCGCGAACTGGCCGCCCAATGGCTGGAGTTCCTGCCGACCGTGCCGACGGGGCCTCGTGAGATCGGCGACGTGTGCGCCACGGCCCGCCTGGCCAGGCCGCACCGTACCGAGCGACTGGCCGTCGTCGGCGCGGACGCGGATCAACTGGCCGCCGCGCTGCGCACCTGGCTGCTGCGGGCCGACGCCGTCCAGGAGATCCGCACCACCGTCTCCATATGCCCCGAAGCGGCCGAGGCCCCGCCCGCCTGGCTGACCGCGCTCGACCGCTCGGCGCCAGCCGTCCACGAGGTCGTCGGCCAGTTCGAGGCGGCCACCGGCACCCAACTGGCCACGTTCAACGGTGAGTTGCTGCGGATTGTCTCCGGGGTCGCCCTCGCCGTCGCGCTGCGTGACCTGGGACTTCCGGAGGGAGTGGTCGACCTGCCCCCGGGCTGGGGGGCGGTCGGGGACTTCGTACGAGGACGCGTCCCGCTGGAGCAGGCGCTGGCCGACGTCCTGCGCGGCGACAACGAACTCGCGCGCGCCACCCAGGGGCACGCCGCCCCCGGCAGCCACGACATCGGCGCACGCCTCGCCGAAGCCCGCGACGAATGGGACGTCACGTCGGCACTCGCCGCGCTCGCCGCCGAACTCTTCCAGGAGGGCCAGGAGATCGACTGGGCGGCGTTCCAGCGGTCCACGGGAGTGCGGTGGAGCAAGCGCCTGCTGCCCTCCGCCCAACTTCGCGGGCCCGCGCTGAACTTGGCCGAGCCCCAGCGTTCGGCCGAACCCGGAGCACCCGCCGAGCTGGTGTCGGACGAGGGGAAGGCCGGGTACACGTTCTCCCGTGTGTTCGGTCCGGCCGAGGCGCCCATCGCCCAGCACGCGGTGTACCGCACGCTCATGCTTCCGGGCGTGGCGTGGTTCGACTTCCTGCGCGAAGGCGCCGCCCTGCGCGGCGAACCCTTCCACGGGGCGCGGGACATCCTCTTCCACCGCCCGCTCATCCCGTCCGGGGCCCACCGGGTCATCGGCCGGGTCGACGCGGAGAACCGGTTCAGGGTGGAGGACCCCGAGAGCGGGGAACTCTTCGTCACCGGCCGGCTCGCCACCGCGCCACCGCCCGAGCCGCCGCTGCCGGTTCCCCTGGCCGCCCTGCTGGCCGACTGCGCCGGCTCCGCCGTACACGCGGGCTCGGGCCTCTACCGGTGGCTGCGGCGGATCGGCTACCACCACGGCCGCTACTACCGGAACATCTCCTGGGTGGCGAGCCTGCCGGACGGCGGCACCCTCGCCCGTATCGAAGGCGCCCGGCAGCGGGAGCTGAACCCACCCGGCGTGGAGCTGTTCCCCGGACTCCTGGACAGCGTCACGGTCGCGGCGATCGACCCGGCCAACCCGGTGTTCGGCGCGGCGGACGCGTCCGCGTTCATCCCGCTCTCGGTGGGCCGACTGGATGTCCTGGGGCCGCTGGCGGACGCCGCCTTCGTACGTACGGAGATCGCCTTCTGGAACGACGAAGCCTGCCGGGTCACCCAGACCGTGACCGACGAGGCGGGCACGCCGCTGCTGGTGTTCGGTGACATGGCGTCCAAGCGGGTTCCCGTCCAGGCGTTCAGCACGGGGGAGACGCCCGCGCCGGGGGAGACGCCCGCGCCGGTGGTTCCGGTGCTGTCGGTCGCACCGGTGGTGCCGGTCGCGCCGGCGCCAACCGCGCCGGCGTCACCTCGTCCTGCCGCCCCCGCCGCCTCCCCTTCCGCACGGGCGCTCAGCTGGTTCCTGGCATTGACCGGCACCTCCGACGAGCACAGCGATACGGAGTTCCTGTCCGCCGGGTTCGACTCGGTGGGCCTGGTGGCGCTGAGCGAGCGCATCTCCCAGGAGCACGGCCTGTCCCTCTACCCGACGGTCTTCTTCGAGTATCCGACGCCCCGCCAGTTCGCCGACTTCCTGGTCGACGAGGCGCCGCAACTCATCGACACGCTGGCCGCCCCGGCCGCACCGGGAGTGCCCGCACCGGAAGTGCCCGCGCCCGTGACGCGGACAACCGTCACGTCACGAAGCCCCGAACCCGAGCCCCCGGCCGCGCTCCCCGAGACCGCCCCGGCGTCACGACCGCGCGACATCGCAGTCGTGGGAGCGGCGGTCAGACTGCCCACCGCGGGCAACCTGACCGCCTTCGCCGAACTGCTCACCGAAGGCCGGGACACAGTCCGCCCGCTGCCCGAGGGCCGCTGGGACAAGGCGGCCGGGCCGGCCCCGTACGCTTCGTTCCTCGACAGCGTGGACCAGTTCGACCCTGCCCCCTTCCGGATCTCGGCCCGCGAAGCTCCCCTGATCGACCCGCAGGCGAGGATCGTGTACGAGACGATCTGGGAGTCACTGGAGGACGGCGGCCGGATCGGCGGCCGGGCCGACGGCGGCAAGACCGGCCTGTGGATCGCGTACAGCCACGATCACTACCACGAGGAGCGGGTACGTCACGGCGTACCCGACGGACGTGGCCTCGGACTTGAGGCGATGATCGCGAACCGGTTGTCCTACCTGATGGACTGGCACGGCCCGAGCGGACTCGTCAACACCCTCTGCTCGTCGTCTCTGGTCGCCATCCACTCGGCACTTCAGCACCTGCGCACCGGTGACATCGACACGGCGGTCATCGGGGCCGTGCACGCCGGTATCAGCCCGGAGTACTTCCGGTCGATGGGGGACCTGAGGGCACTGTCGCCCCGGCACCGCAGCCGTGCGTTCGACAGCACCGCGGACGGGTTCGTCCCGGGGGAGGGTGCCGTGGCCGTGGTGCTGCGGCGGTACGACGATGCCCGGCGCGACGGCGACCGGATCCGGGGTGTCATCAAGGGAGCCGCCGTCAACCACGGCGGACGCACCACCCGCTACTCCGCACCCAGCCCCCGGGCCCAAGCGGCAGTCATCTCCGCCGCGCTCCGGGACGCGGGTGTACCGGTCGAGTCGATCGGGTTGGTGGAGGCTCATGGGACGGGGACGAGTCTGGGTGACCCGATCGAAATCGAGGGTCTGACGCGCGCGTGGCGTGGGGTGACGGACAGGTCGCAGTTCTGTGCGATCGGTTCGTTGAAGGGGAATGTGGGTCATCTGGAGCCGGCCGCCGGGCTGGCCGGACTGGTGAAGGTCCTCCTGGCGATGGAGCATGAGATGGTTCCGCCGTCGTTGCATGTGGTGCGGCCGAATGATCACATCCGGTTCGAGGAGACGCCGTTCTATCTGGCTGACCGTGCGGTGGAGTGGCCCCGGAACGGGGTGCCACGGCGTGCGGCGGTGAGTGCGTTCGGTATGGGTGGCGTCAACGCCCATGTGATCGTCGAAGAACCTCCCGCACATCCGAGACCGCAGACACCGCAGACACCGCCTCGGGACTCGCATGTCGTACGGGTCAGCGCCGCCGACGAGACCGCGCTCCGCACCCTCGCCGGCACCTACGCCGAAGCCTTGACCGACACACCCGACGACCAGCTCAGCGACTTCGCCTACACCGCCAACACCGGCCGTGCCGCCCACCGCCTGCGTGCCGTCGTGCACGGTGGCGACGCCCGTGAACTGGCAGCGGGTCTGCGGGATGTCGCCGCGGGCCGGATCCCCGCGTCCCGACGCGGCGGCACTACTGCTCCGACCGCCTTCATGTTTACGGGGCAGGGTTCGCAGTATGTGGGTATGGGCCGTGGGTTGTATGAGGTGGAGCCGGTGTTTCGGGCGGCGTTGGACGAGTGTGCGGGGTTGTTGGCCGGGCATGTGGATGTGCCGTTGTTGGAGTTGTTGTTCGGTGAGGGGTCTGTGGGCCGGCTGGATCGTACGGAGTGTGCGCAGCCGGCGATTGTGAGTGTGCAGGTGGCGTTGGTGCGGTGGCTGGAGTCGGTGGGGGTGCGTCCGGATGTGGTGGTGGGACACAGTCTGGGTGAGCTGACGGCGGCGTGGGTGGCGGGTGTGCTGGATCTGGGGGATCTGCTGGAGTTGACGGCGGTGCGTGGGCGGTTGATGGAGTCGCAGCCGGGTGAGGGTGCGATGGCGGTGGTGCATGTGGAGTCGGAGGCTGTTCTGGCTGCGGTTGCCGCGTATCCGGGGGTGGAGGTCGCGGCGTTCAACGCGCGTCGATCGGTCACGATCACGGGTCCGGCGGACGCTGTATCGGGTTTCTGTCAGGATTCCGGTCTGCGGACCCAGCAGTTGACGGTCAGTCATGCCTTCCACTCGGCCTCGATGCGGGGCGCCGTCGCCCCCTTCGTCCAGGCGATCACCGAAAGGAGACTGGCAGCTCCGGTGATCGGCTTCGCTTCGACGGTGGCCGGTGGTTGGCATTCCGCCGAGACGGCCACCGACCCCGAGTACTGGGGCCGCGCCATCCGCGAGCCCGTCCGTTTCAGCCAGGCCGTAACCGCGCTGAGTGAGATCGGCGCGGGATCGGTGTGGGAGATCGGCTCCCACCCCCAACTCACCTCGCTCGCCCGCGCGTCATGGGGCGAGACACAGCCCGTCTGGCTCAGCACTCTGCGCCGCGACCGCATCGACCAGGCCCAACTGCACGCCGCGGTCGCCGCGTACGTCAACCAGACCTCCGCCGACCTCAATTGGGCCGGGCTGCACCAGGGCACGGGCCGGCGCGCCACCGCCGTCCCCACCTACCCCTTCAACCGACAGCGGTTCTGGATCTCCTCCGGCCCGCCCGAGACCGCGTCGAACCACCAGCACGAGTCGAACCACACGAACGAGACGAAGAGGCACCTGAACCATGGCTAGCGAATACGGACTCAAGCGACACTTCAACGGCGACGCGGCACGCCTGATCGGCGACAGGATCCGGGCCGTCCACCCCGAGTTCGACGTGGAGGGCTACGCGGCCGAGGTCGAGTCGCGCATCCCCGACAGAGAACTGAAGGACCGCGTCCTCGTCCTGGCCGAGGGCCTGCGCACCCGCCTGCCCGCCGACTACACCCGCGCCGTACCGATCCTCCTCACCGTCCTCGGCGACGAACTCGCCGAAGGGGAGGGCATGTTCAACACCAGTTGGTTCCTCATGCCGGTCGCGCGATTCGTCGAGGAGTACGGCCTCGACCACCCCGACCTGTCGCTGGACGCCATCGAGGAGATCACCAAGCGGCACACCGGCGAGTACGCGATCCGCCCCTACGTCGAACAGCACTACGCGCCGACGATGGAGCGCGTCGCCCGGTGGGCACAGAGCCCGAGCCACAATGTGCGGCGCCTGGCGACCGAAGGCGTCCGCTCCCGACTGCCCTGGGCCCGGACCCTGACCGTGTTCGTCAAGGACCCCCGGCCGGTTCTGGAAATCCTCGAACCACTGCGCAGCGACCCGTCGGAATACGTCCGCAAGTCCGTCGCCAACAACCTCAACGACATCTCCAAGGACGCCCCCGATCTCGCGCTCGCCACGGCTCTGCGGTGGCTGGCGGAGAGTCCCACCCCCGAGACCAACTGGATCGTCAAGCACGGGCTGCGGACCCTGGTGAAGAAGGGCGATCAGCAGGCACTCGCTATCCTCGGGGCCACGGGCGGCGAGCACGTCCGCGTACCCCGGCTGAGCATCACCCCCCAGACGGTGACCATCGGGGACACCCTCGTCATCAGCTTCGACATCGAGAACACCGACGACCGGGTGCACAGCATCGCGATCGACTATGTGGTGCACCACGTGCGCAAGAACGGGCGCAGCATCCCGAAGGTCTTCAAGCTGACCACCCTCGAACTGGGCCCGGGTGAGCGGCGGTCACTGGAGAAGACCCACTCGATCAAGGAGGTGCAGACCCGTAAGTACTACGCGGGTGAGCACACCGTCGACATCCAGGTGAACGGCCTCGTCCAGGCCACCGAGAGATTCGGCCTACTCACATGACCGGCGTCAGGTCCGTCCTCAGCGCTGCCGATCCGCTGGTCTCCCACCACCGGATCGGCGGCATCCCGGTCTTACCCGCCGCCGCGCAGATCGACGCCATGCTGTCCGCCGGCGACGCCCGCCGCCCGGACTGCTGGTGGACCCTTGAGCAGGTCGCCTTCCGGGTGCCGCTGCTGGTCGCGGGTTCCGAGGCGGAGATCGAGATCCGGACGGGCGAGGACGGCGACTGCGCGGTCCGTTCCGTGCGGCCCGAGGACGGCGTACCGGTCGTGCACAGCACCGCCCGGGTGTCCGGCAGCCAACTGCCGCCGCCGCGCTATGTCGACATGGCCGCCCTGCGGGCCGGGTGCTCGGAGCAGGTGCCGCTGTCGGACGTGACCGCGTGGCGCGAGGCGAGCGGGATCGCGTACGGGCCGGCGTACCAGGTGATCCGGTCGGCGCACCGGGGCCCGGACCGGATGCTGCTGATGCTCCGGGCCGGGGACGACGCGAACGCGGCGTCGGCTCCTCCCTTCGTACCGTCGGCACTGCTCGACAGCGTCTTCCAGGCGCTCGGGATGCTCGACGCGGGTGCGGCCGGGGCGTGCCTGCCCTGGTACGTCGGCCGGCTGGTGGCCCGCCGCAGGATCTCCGGCACGGTGATCGCCCTGGTCGAGCGGGACGAGCCGGGCGACACCGGAGGCAAGGGGGGTGTCGTACGGGGGCGGGCCACGGTCTGCAACCAACAGGGGGAGGTCCTGCTGGAGTTGGACCGCATCACCCTCAAGGCGGCCAAGCCCGACGTACCCAGAGTCCCCAAGGCGTCCGGTGCGCCTGCGGCGTCCGCCGAACAGCGGCTGCCGAGAGCCGCGTTGATCGAGACCGTCGTCTGGCGGAAGGCCGACGCCACTCCCGTACACCCGACCGCCCTCGAAGCGACCGAAGCAGCCCAAGGGCCCCAGAAGCCCGAAGCCCCAGAAGTACCCGAAGCACCCGAAGCTCCCGTGCTGATCGTGTCCGAGCACGACCTCCGTCCACCGGGAGACCGGCACGACATACACCTGACGCCGGCGCAGTTGTCCGACGGGGGCCTCGACACACTGCCGGCCGACGCCGCTTTCCGAGACGTCGTGTACGTGGCACCGCGCGGGCTGCGCGGCGAGGCGCAGGTGACGGACGCTCTGCAAGGTGTCTTCACACTGGTCCGCCGACTCGCGGCGCGCCCGCCGATGTCCGACCTGCTGATCGTCACCTCCGCCGCGCACCAGGTGGCGGCGGCGGACGTCGTCGACCCGTTCATGACCGCCCTGTGGGGCCTCGGCCGCACGCTGCGCGTCGAGCACCCCCGTACCAGGATCCGCCTGGTCGATCTTGGCCCCGAGAGCGCGACCGGCCCCGACGACGGTGGTGCCGCCGTCCTCCGAGAGGCGCTCGGCCAGGACCGGTCGCCGGAACTCGCCCTGCGCGACGACGTCTGGTACGAGCCCTCAGTACGGCCGCAGCACACGAGCACCACCACCCCGGTGCGATACGCCGGTGGCCGCTTCCTGATCACCGGAGGGATGGGCGGCATCGGCCTGCGCGTCGCGGAGTTCCTCGCGGACGAGGGCTGCGCCCATCTGACCCTGGTCGGGCGAACCGCGCCGAAGCAGGGCCCGGCCCGGGAACGCCTCGATCGGCTCGGAGCGCGCTGCGACCTGACGGTCGTCGCGGCGGACGTCCGCTCACTTCGCGAGGAACTGGCCGGCGCAGCACGGTACGACGGGGTGTTCCACGCCGCCGGAGTCCTGCGTGACGGACTGGCGCGCAGCCTGACGCCCGAGCAGGTGGACACCGTCCTCGGACCCAAGGTCGGCGGCGTACACGCGCTCACCGACCTGATGTCCGGTCACGAACAGCCGGGTTTCGTCGCCTTGTTCTCCTCGGTCGCTGCCGTACGGGCGAACCTCGGCCAGAGCGCCTACGCCGCGGCCAACGCCTATCTGGAGGGCTACGCCGCCCGCCAACGCGCCGAAGGCCGCGCCTGGTACAGCCTCGGCTGGGGCCTGTGGACCGTCGGGATGGGAGAGTCCATCGCCCCGAAGGCCGCCGCGCACGGCATCCCGGCCCTCACCGGGGACGACGGCATCGACCTGCTCCGCATGGCCCTCGGCCGGCCCCCCGCGCACTACGTCCTGTCCGCCGCCACTGAAGCGAAGGATGTACCCATGACCGCTGTCACACCGGAATCCGGGCTGTGGCCGTCACTCACCCACGCGCTCACGAGCGTCCTGCATCTCGACGGAGTGTCCGCCGAGGACGACCTGCTGGAGCTGGGCCTCGACTCGATGATGGCCGTCGAGCTGGCGGCGTCGCTGAACGCCGACGGGCTGGACCTCGACCCCATGGTGTTCTTCGAGCGCACCAACGTCGGCGGGCTGCTCGCCCACCTCGAATCGCTGCCGCGCACCGCCCCGGCCGCGGCCCCCGCCGCCGTCCCGGCGCCCGCGCCCGTCCCCGCGCCCCTGCCCGTACCGCAGTCGCCCGCGACACCTCCGGCTCGTGCGTCGCACATCCCGTCGCCGCCACCACCGCCGTGGCAGCCGCCGGCCGCCACGGCGCCGGGCACCGCCGACTCCTTCGTCCCGGACTGGGACCGCTTCAGGGATACGTTGCCCGTCGACAACGCGCCCGTCGATGCCGCGCCCGTCATGGTGCCCCTGCCAGTCCCCCCGCCGGTGTCGCCGCCCCGTGCCGCGCCCTCCGCCCCGAGCCCGGCCCCGGTTCCGGCCCCAGCCCCGACCCCGGCTCCCGCCCAGGCTGCCGCTACTCGCCTTCCGCGGCGGACCCTGCCGGGCCGGCTGGCCGACGCCCCGCACGGCAGGTTCCTCGACCGGCGCATCGACGCCCTGTCGACGGAGGACCGCCTGATCGTCGCCAAGGACGAGTACTTCTACGAGCCCGTCATCGAAGAGGCGACGGGTCCCCGGATCAAGTTCGACGGCCGCTGGTTCCTCAACTTCGCCTCCTACAGCTATCTCGGACTGATCGGGCACGACTACATCGAGGACCAGACCCTGCGCGCGGTGGAGCGGCACGGGACCGGCGCGCACGGGGTACGGCTGCTGGCGGGCACTCTGCATCTGCACCGGGAACTGGAGTTGGCGCTCGCCCGCTTCCTCGGCACCGAGGACGCCATCGTCTTCTCCAGCGGCTACATGGCGAACGTGGCGACCGTCGGCGCTCTCGTCGGCCCCGGTGACTTCGTCATCGGCGACGTCTACAACCACGCCAGCATCCTGGACGGATACCGCCTGTCCGGTGCGTCGGTCATCACCTACGCCCACAACGACCTCGCCGACCTGGAACGCGCCCTGCGCAAGGCGGGCGACGCGGGCCGGCTGGTGGTCACCGACGCCGTCTTCAGCATGGACGGCGACGTGGCCGATCTGCCCGGCATCGTGGGACTGTGCGAGCGGTACGACGCTCCGCTGATGGTCGACGAGGCACACAGCCTGGGTGTCCTCGGGGCCACGGGCCGCGGCATCACCGAGCACTTCGGTATCGATCCGGCACGGGTCGACGTCAAGATGGGCACGCTCTCCAAGACGGTGCCGAGCGCGGGTGGTTACGTCGCCGGGTCCAACGATCTGATCTTCGCGCTGAAGAACAACGCGCGGGGCTGGATGTTCTCCGCCGCGGTGACTCCCGCCCAGGTGGCGGCTGCCAAGGCGGCGATCGAGGTGATGGAGGCGGCCCCGTCCCTCACCCGGGACCTGCGGACGAGGACCACCCGATACCGCGAGCAGGTACGCGCCCTGGGCTTCGACACACTGGCCAGTGAGACACCGGTGGTGCCGATCATCTGCACCAGTGCCGACCAGGCGGGAGCGATGGCCCGGCTGTGCCAGCAGGACGGGCTCTTCGTACAGCCGATCGTCTACCCGGCCGTGCCCCGGACGCTGCCCCGGCTGCGGACCATCGTCAACCTCAGCCACTCCGACGCCGATCTCGACGCGGCCGTCGTGACGCTCGAAAAAGCCGGCCGCGCCTGCGGCCTGATCCGCTGAGCACCGACACCGACTCCGACACCACCACCGGGCACCGCTCCGACAGAGGGCTCCACCGGAACAGAGCGGTTCACAGGAACACAGTGGTTCACAGGAACAGAGCGGTCCGCGGGAACGGACACCGTACGCCTTCCACCGCTTGGCAACCAGGAGGGTACCGACCATGACCGACATCGACACCACGGCGTTCTTCGGAGCGATTCTGAAGACCATCGCCTCGACCCGGAACCACGCCACCGATCAGAACGAGTACGCGTCCGGCGTGCTGGCACCGACCGCGCGGATACGCGCGTTCGAGAAGGAGGTCGGTGACCGGCGGCTGACGCCGACCGAGGCCGAGGAGGTGCTGGGTCTCCTGAGTACGACGCTGCGTACCAAGCGCACGCCGGACGAGGAGCGCGAGTACTACCTCCAGTACATCGAGAAGGTCGCCGGGATCAGCCGGGCCTCGCTGGGTCTGTCCGGCTGGTGAACACCTCCCGTCTCGCGTGGTACAGCCACGAGATCTGCTTCTGGCACGACCCCGGTCCCGGATCGGGGTACGTGCCGGTGGGACCGGGTGTCGAGCCGCTGCGCGAGTTCGCGGTCGACCCGGACCTCCGGCGTGCCGAGGGGCTGGTCAAGGCGTTCGGGGTGATGGACCGGTTCACCGGCCTCACCCCGACGCCGGCCTCCGACGAGGACCTGCTCCTCGTGCATGTCCCCGAACACATCGAGCGGGTCGAGGCGGCCTCGGCGGCCGGCGCGGGCGATGCCGGTGTGTACGCCTACGTCAACTACCACAGCGCGCAGGCCGCGAGGCTCGCCGTCGGGGCCTGCGCGCAGGCCGCCACCGGTGTCCTGGACGGCCGCTTCGACCGGGCCTACTGCCTGGTGCGGCCGCCCGGCCATCACGCGGAGCCGGACCGGGCGATGGCGCTGTGCCTCTACAACAACCTGGCGGTGGCCGCCCGCGCGGCGCAGCGCCGGGGGGCGCGCCGCGTGCTGATCCTGGACTGGGACGTGCACCACGGCAACGGCATCCAGCGGACCTTCTACGAGGACCCCGACGTGCTGTACATCTCGGTGCACCAGGAAGGGCTGTTCCCCGCGGCGTCCGGTCTCGTCCTGGAGACCGGCGCGGGCGCGGGGGCGGGCAGCACCCTCAATGTGCCGCTGCCCGCCGGCTCGGGCCACGGCGCCTACCTCGCGGTGATGGACCGGATCGTGGAACCGGCGGCGCGCGCCTTCGGCCCCGATCTGATCCTGGTGGCGGCGGGCGTCGACGCGAGCGGCCACGATCCGATGGGCCGGATGCTCTGCACCAGCCGTACCTTCCACTCGATGACGTCGACGATGTGCCGGCTCGCGGACGAACTGACGGGAGGCAGGATCGTCTTCGCCCACGAGGGCGGGTATTCGGCGTGGTACCAGCCGATGCTGGTGCTGGGCACGGCCACGGCGATCGCCGGTCTGCCGGCCCCTCAGGACCCGTTCCTGCACTCGCTCGAACACCTTCCGGGACAGCGCCTCCAACGCCACCAGGAGCGGGTGATCGCCCACTTGGAGAGCCATCACCCGTTGCTGGCGGCCCCGGGCCGCCCGCCCCTCTCGCCACCCCCCGGCCGGTCCGGCGTGGCCGAGCGGCCCGCGCCCGGGACCAGGGTGCCGCTATGAGCGGCTGGTGGATGAGGGTGGGGAGCGGCGCGCGTCCGGCGGGCGGCAACGGCGCCGGCCCGGCGGTACGACCGCGCGCCCGGTTCCGGGTGGTGGCACTGCCGCACGCCGGTGGATGGCCGTCCGCGTTCCGCTCCTGGTGGCAGGTGCTGCCCGAGGACGTGGAGTGCGTCGTCGCCCAGTTGCCCGGCCGGGGCACGCGCATCAACGAGCCTCTGGTGACGCGCGTCGAGCCGCTGGTCGACGCCCTCGTCCGGGGTCTGCTGGAGCTGGAGCCCTTGCCGTACGCGGTCGTCGGGCACAGCTTCGGCAGCGTGCTCGGATACGAGCTGACCCGGGCGATGGAGCGCCACGGTCTGCCCCCCACCCTGCTGGCGGTGTCCGCTCGTCAGCCGCCGTGCTTCCCCAGCGAGCCGCCGTTCTCGCATCTCAGGAGCGACGCGGAGCTGCTGGAGCATCTGACGGACATCGGCGGGATGTCTCCCGGGCTGGTGGACCGTACGGACCTGGTCCAGTCGTCGCTCCGGGCGATCCGGGCCGATCTGGAGGCGATGGAGACCTACCGGCGGCCGCCGTTCGGTATCCGCGTCCCCATCCTGGCGCTCGGCGCGGTGGACGACCCGGTCGTCATCGACGAGCGGATGTACCTGTGGTCGCTGGAGACGTCGGGTGACTTCAGCCGTCAGACGTTCACGGGCGGTCACTTCTACCTCTACACCCCCGCCAACGCGGCGACCGTCGCCGCCCGCCTGGTCCCCGGCCCCGACCTCCACCGGTCGGAGCCGTTCCTGCCACACCCCCTCGCCCGACGACCGTGATCGGGCACCGATGTGCACCATCCCCGAAAGGAAACATGTGAGTACCACCGCCGACACCACTTCGCAGGCCGGACCTCGTGAGTGGTTGGGCCTGGCCGTACTGGCGCTGCCCACCTTGCTGTTGTCCATCGATGTGAGCGTGCTGCACCTGGCCGTACCGCACATCAGCGAGGGCCTGAACCCCTCCGCCGCCCAGATGCTGTGGATCATCGACATCTACGGCTTCCTCATCGCCGGCTTCCTGGTGGCCATGGGCACCCTCGGCGACCGGATCGGCCGCCGGAAGCTGCTGCTGATCGGCGCCGCCGCGTTCGGTGTGGCGTCGCTGGCCGCCGTCTTCGCCGACGGTCCGGCCACGCTGATAGCGGCGCGCGCCGCGATGGGCATCGCCGGGGCCACGCTGATGCCCTCGACGCTCGCCCTGATCATCAACATGTTCCGCGACGCGCGGGAGCGCGGTGTGGCGATCGCCGTCTGGGTCACCATGTTCTCCGTGGGCATCGCGCTCGGCCCGGTCGTCGGCGGCGCCATGCTGGAGTACTTCTGGTGGGGCTCGGTCTTCCTGCTCGGCGTGCCCATCATGGGACTTCTGCTGGTGGCGGGCCCGGTCCTGCTGCCGGAGTACCGCGACGAGGACGCCGGCCGGCTCGACCTGACCAGCGTGGCCCTGTCGCTCGCCACGATCCTCCCGGTGATCTACGGCCTGAAGGAGTTCGCCAACGACGGGGTCGGCGGGATCCCGCTCGCGGCGATCGTCGTCGGCCTGGTCGTCGGCGTGCTGTTCGTCCGTCGACAGCGCACGCTGGAGAGCCCGCTGCTCGACCTCGACCTCTTCCGCAGCCGTACCTTCCTCACGGCCCTGGTGACGCTGCTGCTCAGCATGCTGGTGGCCGGCGGCACGTATCTGATGGTGACTCAGTTCCTGCAGCTCGTCGGCGGACTGTCTCCGATGAAGGCCGGTCTGTATCTGCTGCCGGCGGCCTTCGCGCTCATCGTGACGGCCGTGGTGTCCCCGATGGCGGCCAGCAGAATCCGTCCGGCGTACGTCGTCGCCATCGGGCTCGCCGTGTCGGCCGTCGGGCATGTGATGCTGAGCATGGCCGACAGTTCGTCCGGCATCGCTCAGGTGGTGACGGGTTTCGCCTTCGTCTACGCCGGTGGCGGCCCGCTCATCGCCCTGGGCACGGACATCGTCGTCGGAGCGGCCAAGCCCGAGCAGGCCGGATCCGCCGCGGCCCTCTCGGAGACCAGCACCGAACTCGGCATGGCGCTCGGCGTCGCCCTGCTCGGCAGCCTCGGCGCGGCGGTGTACCGCAGCGGGGTGGACGTCCCCGCGGGGGTGGCCGCGGGCGCCGACGAGACGCTCGCCGGCGCGGTCGAGACGGCGCAGGGTCTGTCGTCGGACGTGGCGACCGTCCTGCTCGGCTCCGCACGGGAGGCGTTCACCGACGGCATGAACGTCATCGGTGGCATCGGGGCGTTCGTCGCGCTCGCCTCCGCCGTGCTGGTTGCGGTGGTCATCAAGATCCCGGCCACCGGAGGGGGCGAGGACTCCGCCGGTACCGACGGTTCGGTCGAGGGCGCCGTTCCCGCCGTCAACGTGGAGGGCTAGCCCCCGCGCGCTGTCCGTCCGG
>NZ_JBHUZM010000036.1:0-61873 GCF_042667665.1 Streptomyces sp. NPDC057307
CGTCCGGCCACCGCGCCAGGACCCGCGTACCGGACTCACTCGTCGCCGACGAGCGTCAGCGTGCGCAGCTTCTGTCCCGCGTACCAGGTCGCGACGACCGTCACGCCGACCAGCAGCACGACCGCGAGCGGCAGTCCGACGTCCGAGGTGATCATGTCCGTGTCGCTGGTCTTCTGCGCGACCGCCAGGGACCACTGCTGGACGCTGAGCGTCCGCGCCCCGGCGACCAGGCTGCCGAAGAGCGTCTCCCACACCAGCGCGTACACGAGGCCGATGACGACCGCGTGGCGGCTGACCGTGCCGAGCAGCAGGAACAGCGCGCTGTAGGCGATGGAGGCGACCAGTGCGGCGATCGTGTAGGACACCGCGATCTGCTGGCCGTTGCCGTTGAGGATGTATCCGGCGATAAAGGTGGGGACCGCGGAGAACACCATCGTCACGGCGATCGCGACGATCAGTTTGGTGAAGATGATCGTCGGCCGTTTCACCGGCTTCGCCAGCAGGTAGACGATCGAACCGTCGTCGATCTCGGGGCCGATGGCGCCCGTTCCCGCGATCACGCCGATCAGCGGGATCATGGTGGCGAGGGCGAAGCCGCCCAGGACGTCCGAGGCGGTCTGGTCGTCCACGCCGTTGAAGGCCCGTACGGCCACGGCGATGAGGATCAGCAGGACCGGCAGGATGAGGAGGACGGCGGCCCGGCGCCGGCCGAGCAGGGCCCGGTAGGTGAGCCGGGCGACTGTGGGTTCGTACATGGACGTCACAGCTCCTTTCAGGGCGCTCAGGCCGCTACGAGGTACGAGAAGACCGATTCGAGGGATTCGTCGGAGGGCGAGACCGAGAGCAGCCGGATGGAGTGCTCGCGGGCGACCCTCGGCAGCAGTTCGGTGAAGCGCCCGAAGTCGACGGCCTGGATGCGCAGCGCGCCCTCGGCGACGTCGACCTCGATGCCGGCCGTCGAGGGGTCGGCGATCAGCGCGGCGGCGAGGACGCGGTCGTCGCTGGACCGTACGAGATAGCGGTGCGGCCGGTCCGTCATCAGCCGGCGGATCTTGCGGAAGTCGCCGGACGCGGCGTGCCGGCCGGCGACGATCACCTCGATGTGGGCGGCGAGCTGCTCGACCTCCTCAAGGATGTGCGAGGAGAACAGGACGGTACGGCCGGAGTCGCCCATCCGCCGCAGCAGGTCCATGAGTTGCATGCGCTGGCGCGGGTCCATGCCGTTGAACGGCTCGTCGAGAAGGAGCACGGACGGTTCGTGGACGAGGGCGGACGCCATCTTCACGCGCTGCCGCATGCCCTTGCTGTACGTCGCGATCTTGCGGTCCTGCGCGTACTCCATCTCGACCGTGGCGAGCGCCTTGTGGGCCTCCTTCTTACCGAGGCCGTGCAGTTCGGCGTTGGCGACGACGAATTCGAGCCCGGTGAGGAAGTCGTACATCCCCTCGCGTTCGGGGACGATGCCGATCTTGCGGTAGACGGACTCGTTGCGCCAGATCTTGTCGCCGTCGAGGGTGACGCTTCCGTTGGAGGGGGCCAGGAAGCCGCCCATCATGTTGATGAGCGTGGACTTGCCCGCGCCGTTCGGTCCGAGCAGTCCGGTGACGCCGGGGCCGACGGTCATCGTCACGTCGTTGACGGCGACCACGTTGCCGAACCAGCGCGACGCGTGCTCGATGTTGATGGTGGTCACAGCCCGACCTTCCGGTAACGGCGCATGAGGACGGCGTACGAGCCGAGGATGAGCGCGAGGACGACCAGCAGATAGATGACGCCGACGCCGGCCGAGGGACCCGCCTCGCCGGGGAACGACGAGGAGGCGCCGAGAAACGCGGTCTGTACGCCGTCGATCAGCGTGATGGGTGAGAAGAGGCCGAGCCACTGGACGGCGCCGTCCGAGCCGGTCTCGGAGGCGATCGCCTGGACGGTGGAGACGGCGCCGTAGGTGATGGTCATCGTGGCGATCACGGCGGCGACGCCGAAGCCGCGGCGCGGGGTGAGGGCGGCCATCACCAGGCCGAGTCCGCCGAAGAGCAGCGAGAGCAGTGCCACGGAGACGAGTCCCTGGCCGAAGCCCTTGGTCTGGTCGACGAAGTCCATCTCGGCGAGCAGCGATCCGATGTAGAGGACCAGCAGCGGTGCGGCGGTCAGTACGAAGAGGGCGGAGGCCATCGCGCCGTACTTGGCGACGACGTAGTCGACGCGCTCGATGGGGCGCGAGAAGTACAGCGGCACCGTCTTGAAGCGCAGGTCGCGTGAGACGGACTGCGGCGCCTGGGCGGCCAGGAAGAGCGCGATGATGGCCTGGGTGAAGATCGCGTACCGCGTGTAGTCCACCGGCAGGCTCTTGAGGTTGGTGGCGACGGCGACGGCGACCATGATCGCCGCGGGCACGCACATCACGGCGAACAGGATCATCGGCAGGATCTTGGACTTGCCGGACCGGCCGAGGCCGTAGGAGCCGCGCAGGGACTGCGAGTAGAGGGAGCGGCGGGCGTAGGCGCGGCCGAGCCGCGGGCCGTCGTAGTTGCGGTAGCCGATGTTGTGGATCTGGGTGAGGTCAGTGCTCATCGCTGCCGCCTCCCTTCTGAAGTGCGAGTTCCGCGGTGCCGCTCTGCCCCGGTACGGCCTGCCCGTCGGCGGCGGCCGACCGGTCGTCCTTCGCGCGGAAGACCTCCGCGATGTGGTGGCGGCGCTGTTCCATCCGTACGAGGCCGAGCCCGAGTTCGGCGACGGTGTCGCGTACGACGTCGTACGTCTCCTCGCCCGTCGCCTCGATGAGCAGGATGTGGCCGGCGCCCGGCAGCCCGTCCTCCTCGCCCACGTGGAGCGAGAGTCCGGCCTTGGTGAGGGCCTCGCGCAGGACGCGGGTGCCGTCGGGGTGGGTGTCGGTGTCGGTGACCTCGACGGCGAGCGTCGCCGTGTTCTGCGTGAAGTCACTCGTGGAGCTGGAGCGCAGCAACTGGCCGCCGTCGATGACGACGACGTGGTCACAGGTGCGTTCGAGCTCGCCGAGGAGGTGTGAGGTCACGAGGACGGAGATGCCGAAGTCCGTGTACACGCGGCGGATCAGGTTGAGCATCTCGTCGCGGCCGACGGGGTCGAGGCCGTTCGTCGGCTCGTCGAGGAGGACGAGTTTGGGGTCGTGGACCAGCGCCTGCGCGAGCTTGACGCGCTGCTTCATGCCGGTCGAGTAGCCGCCGATGGGGCGGTACCGCTCCTCGTAGAGGCCGACGTGGCGCAGTGTGTCCGCCGTGCGTTCGCGGGCGGCGGTCGGGGGGAGTCCGGACATGCGCGCCATGTGGACGACGAGTTCGGTCGCCGAGACGTCGGGCGGCAGGCAGTCGTGCTCGGGCATGTATCCGACGCTCTCGCGGATGGCGGCGCCATGGGTGGCGACGTCGAACCCGAGCACGGTGGCCCGGCCTTCCGTGGCGGGGGACAGACCCAGCAGGATCTTGATCATGGTGGACTTGCCGGCTCCGTTGGCACCCACCAGACCGGTCACACCCGGTCCGATGTCCAAGGAGAGCCGGTCAAGCGCGGTTACCCGGGGGAACCGCTTACTCAGGCCTTCAGTAGCGATCACAGTCACGTTTAAGACGGTAGTGGTGTGCCCCACAGCGGACGTCAGCCCTGGCGGCTGTCTCGGGGTCCGTCTTGAGGCGTACGGACCCGTAAGGGCAGCATAAAAAGTTAGGCCGAAAGTTCCGGGGTCGGCGAGTTATCCACAGGCTGGGCGGGCCCCTTGACGCAGCCGCCGGACATTGTCACATTCATCAGTGTCACGTTACGGACGCGTACCGCACACGGCACGGAGGGGTGGCATGGCTTCAGCGGTGAAGGGCGAACAGACCGCGGAGCTGCGGGGATTCAGATCCGCGCAGCGCCTCGCGTACGAGTGCGCGGAAGCGGTGGCCGCGCGCCTGCGGCCGGGAGTCACGGAGCGCGAGGCCGCCCGGATGCAGCGCGACTGGTTGCGGGCGCGCGGGGTGCGCGACTGGTTCCATCTGCCCTTCGCCTGGTTCGGGGACCGTACGGCCTTCACGGGGTTCCGGATCCCGCTCCAGTTCTTCCCCACCAACCGCAGGCTGGCGGAGGGCATGCCGTTCATCCTCGATCTGGCGCCGGTCCACCGGGGTTTCCCCGCCGACGTCGGCTACTCGGGCTGTCTGGGCCCCGGCCCCGCCCCGCTGCACGACAAGCTGCTCACCGATCTCCGGGCGCACCGCGAGCTGCTGCTGCGCGAGGTGCGCGAGCGGCGCCCGCTGCGGGAGATCTACGAGAACGTGGACCGGCTGATGGTCCGCCAGGGGTACGAGAACAGACACCGGGCCTACCCCTTCGGTGTGATCGCCCACAAGGTCGACCGCGTGACGGACCGGCGCTGGTCGCCGCAGGTCCTCGGTTTCGGTACGCAGGCGCTCAAGGGCCTGGCGCGCGACGCGCTGCACGGGCACCGGGACGGCTGGTCGCCGCTGTGGAGCCCGTACGGATTCTCCGACCACCCGCCGAGACCGGGGCTGTGGGCGGTCGAGCCGCACCTCGGATTCCGGGGCACGGGGGCCAAGTTCGAGGAGATCCTGGTGGTCACCGACTCCAGGGACCCGGCCGAGAGCGCGTTCTGGCTGGATGACGATCTGCCGCATGTGCGGCGTTGGGCGGAGGGTGCGTGATGTCGCTTCAGTCAGTTCCGTCGCCGGCCGGGCCGGCCGGGGCGCGTGAACGCCGGGTGCGCACGGGCGGGATCGATCTGTGCGTGGCCGAGCTGGGTGATCCGACGCGGCCGACGGTCGTGCTCGTGCACGGCTATCCGGACAGCAAGGAGGTCTGGTCCCTGGTCGCGGAGCGGCTGGCCGAGCGGTTCCATGTGGTGCTGTACGACGTCCGGGGGCACGGCGGGTCGACGGCGCCGAAGCCGCTGCGCGGCGGCTTCACCCTGGAGAAGCTGACGGACGACTTCCTGGCGGTCGCCGACGCGGTGAGCCCGCACCGGCCGGTCCATCTGGTGGGGCACGACTGGGGTTCCGTCCAGGGCTGGGAGTTCGTGACCGTACGGCGCACAGCGGGCCGTATCGCCTCCTTCACCTCGATGTCGGGGCCGTCGCTGGACCACTTCGGGCACTGGATCAAGCGGCGGATGACCCGGCCCACACCGCGCGCGCTGGGCCAACTGCTCGGCCAGGGCGCCAAGTCCTGGTACGTGTACCTGCTGCAGACGCCGGTCCTGCCCGAACTGGCCTGGCGCGGGCCGCTCGGCAGGCGGTGGCCGAAGATCCTTGAGCGGTTCGAGAAGGTGCCGTCGGGGCGGCGGCCCGCGACAGCGGCCGACGGCACGGGGGCCGGGGACCCGGGGACCATGGCGCGGGCCGCGTATCCGACCGCCTCGCTGCCCGACGACGCCGCCCACGGCGCCTGGCTCTACCGGGACAACGTCAACGCCCGGCTGCGCAGACCGCGCGCCGACGCGCACGCGCACACGCCGGTCCAGCTGATCACCCCGACCGGGGACGTCTTCCTGTCCGAGCGGCTCTACGACGATCTGGACCGGTGGGTGCCGCAGCTGGTGCGGCGTACGCTCCCGGCGAAGCACTGGGTGCCGCGTACGCGACCGGACCAACTGGCCACCTGGATCACGGAGTTCGTCACGGCGCACGAGCCCGAACCGGAGCACGGGGACGACGCGGACGCCGTGGGGCCCGCCGGCAAGGCCCGCCGGGAGAGCCGGGCCCGCCGGGCGCGGGACCTGGTCGCGAGCGGGCCCTACGGGGAGCGGTTCGGCGGGCAGCTCGTCCTGGTGACCGGCGCGGCGAGCGGCATCGGACGGGCCACGGCGTTCGCGTTCGCCGAGTCGGGCGCCCGGGTCGTCGTGGTCGACCGCGACGCCGAAGGGGCCGCCAGGACCGCCGAGATGGCCCGGCTGATCGGGGCGCCACGGGCCTGGGCCGAGACCGTCGACGTCAGCGACGAGGAGGCGATGGAGAAGCTGGCGGAGAAGGTCGCCTCCGAGTACGGCACGGTGGACGTCCTGGTGAACAACGCGGGGATCGGGCTCTCGGGGCCGTTCCTGGACACCACGAGCGAGGACTGGAAGAAGGTCCTCGACGTCAATCTCTGGGGCGTCATCCACGGCTGCCGGATATTCGGCGGACAGATGGCGGCGCGCGGCCAGGGCGGCCACATCGTCAACACCGCGTCGGCGGCGGCCTATCAGCCGTCGCGCGCGCTGCCCGCCTACAGCACGTCCAAGGCGGCGGTGCTGATGCTCAGCGAGTGCCTGCGCGCCGAGCTGGCCGGGCAGGGCATCGGGGTCAGCGCCATCTGCCCCGGCTTCGTGAACACCGCCATCACGGCCACCGCGCGGTTCACCGGGGTCTCGGCGGAGGAGGAGAAACGACGACGCAGGCGAACCGCCCGGCTGTACGGGCTGCGCAACTACCCGCCGGAGAAGGTCGCCGACGCGATCCTGCGGGCCGTCGTCCGCAACGAGGCCGTCGTACCGGTCACGCCGGAGGCCCGCGGTGCCCGGCTGCTGTCCCGCTTCGCGCCCAGGACGCTGCGCGCGATCGCCCGTCTGGACCCGCCGCTGTGAACCGCGACGGAGAGGGCGGAAAGGGCGGAGAGGACAGCGTCGCAGAGGACGGTGTCAACGCCGTGCAGGACCCCAAAGGCCCTGACGGGAGCGCCGTCCCGGACGAGGGGTATGTGATCGCGCCCCGGCGGGTGTCGTTCGACTGGCGCGGGACCCCGCTGCACTGGATACCGGACGAACCCACCGCCACGCACGTCGTCAATGTGCTGCATCTGCTGCTGCCGGCGGGCGAGCGCTGGTTCGTCAAGGTCTTCAAGGAGGCCCTGCCGCTGGTACGGGACCCGGTGCTGCTCAAGGACGTCAAGGGCTTCATGGGCCAGGAGGCGACGCACAGCGTGCAGCACGCGTATGTGCTCAACCACCTGGCGGAGCAGCGGCTGGACACCGGGCCGTACACCCGGCACGTCGACTACCTCTTCGAGGTACTCCTCGGTGAGAAGCCGCCGTTCGGGGCGCCCTGGCCGGCGCGGGACTGGCTGCGCTTCCGGCTGGGGATCGTCGCCGCGATCGAGCAGTTCACGGCGGTCCTCGGCGACTGGGTGCTGCGCGCGGACGCGCTGGACCACGCGGGGGCGGACGAGGTCATGCTCGACCTGCTGCGCTGGCACGGCGCGGAGGAGGTCGAACACCGGTCGGTGGCCTTCGACATGTACCAGCACTGCGGCGGCCCCGATCCGGTGCGCTACGCCCGCCGGCTGGAGACGATGGTCATCGCCGCGCCGGTGATGCTCTGGTTCTGGTCGCGCGGGGCGGCGTATCTGATCCGGCACGATCCGCAGCTCGCGGGCCGGCTGCGCTACTCGCTGCGCGAGCACAACCGCGCGATATCCAAAGGTCTGTTGCCCACCTGGCGGGAGCTGGGATCGGCGGTGCCCCGGTACTTCCGGCGGTCGTACCATCCCTCGCGGGAGGGTTCGCTCCGCAGGGCCGTCGACTATCTGGCGACCTCGCCGGCGGCCCGCGCGGCGGCCGGAGCGGTCGGCCGCGCCGCGCTGAAGTAGCGCGTGCCGGGACCGTGGGAGGAGTGAGCGTGTCTGCGAGTTCCGGTACGTCTCGGACCCCGGCCGGCGGCCGGTACCGGATCGAGGACCTGGCCCACGCGAGCGGCGCCACGGTCCGGACCATCCGCGCCTACCAGGACCGCGGGCTGCTCCCCACCCCGGAGCGGCGGGGCCGGGCCAATGTGTACGGGGACGCGCATCTGACCCGGCTGCGGCAGATCGCGGACCTCCTCGAACGCGGCTACACGCTGGCCTCCATCAAGGAGTTGCTGGAGGCGTGGGACGCCGGGCGCGGTCTCGGCGGGGTGCTCGGCCTGGTCGCCGAGGTGCACGGCCCGTGGACCGACGAGCGGGCCGCCCGGATCAGCCGGGCGGAGCTGGACGAGCGGTTCGGCGGCTCGCCCGACGAGGCGGCGCTCGCCGAGGCGGTGGAGCTGGGGGTGCTGGAGCGGGTCCCGGGACGGGACGACGAGTTCCTCGTACCGAGCCCTCAAGAGCTGGCGGTAGCCGCCGAGTTGTACGCCGCCGGGGTGCCGCTGTCCGCGATCTCCGCCCACCTGCGGGAACTTCGCGGGCAGGTCGAGCATATCGCCGAGCGTTTCATGGAGTTCACGATCGAGCACGTCTTCGCGCGGTATCTGGGCCATCGCCCGCCTACGGACGCCGATGCCGCCGAGGCGGTGTCGCTCGTACGCCGTCTGCGCCCGCTCGCCCGGCAGACGGTCGACGCCGAACTGGCGCGCGCCATGCGGCTGTTCGCGACCCGGCATCTCCAGCAGCATCTGATGGCGGAGGAGCCGGAACCGTCGGGGCCGGAGACCCGTTCGGTGGCCCTGCCCGCCGGGACAATCGACGCGGTCCAGAAGCTGGTTGGCCAGGCCGCAGCCCCGGAGTTCATCGCGGTGGCGGCCGAACGGGAGGTGCGGGCAAGGGCGTTGGACGCGCTCGCCGCAACGCACAGTCAGAACACCCAACTTGACCAAATGGATTAATCCGGGCATCAGTTGTCCACAGATTCATCAAATGGCCTGTGGATAACCTGAGTTGACTGTGGATCAAACATTTCACCACCGATCGTTTTCGGATCGGATCGAGGCGCTGCCGATGCGCCTTCGAAGCGCTTGAGACCGGACCGAAATGAGTGGCGCCCGCGCGACGCCACCGGGCACGCTGTGCGGATGACCGGAACACGCACACCACCGGGCGCGGGAACGCCCGACGAGCGACGCACCGTGAAGGTGTCGAAGTACCTCTCCAAGCATCTGCGGCACCAGCCCGAGCGGATCGGCCTCACGCTCGATCCGAACGGCTGGGTGGAGGTCGAGGCGCTGCTCCGCGCCACCGCCGACCACCGCTTCCCCATCACCCGCGCCGAGCTGGACCACGTCGTGGCCGTCAACGACAAGCGGCGCTTCACGATCGAGGGCGACCGGATCCGCGCCAACCAGGGCCACACGGTCGAGGTGGACCTGGACCTGCCGCCGGCCGAGCCGCCCGCGTACCTCTACCACGGCACGGTCGCCCGCAGCCTCGACGCGATCCGCGCCGAGGGCCTGCGCCCCATGAACCGGCACCACGTCCATCTCTCCCCCGACCGCGAGACGGCGACCCGCGTCGGCGCCCGCCGCGGCCGGCCCGTCGTCCTGCCCGTGGACGCGGGCGCGATGCACCGCGACGGCCATGTCTTCCGGGTGAGCGCGAACGGCGTCTGGCTCGCCGACGCCGTACCGCCGCGCTACCTCCGCTTCGGCGACTGAGCCGCGCGAGCCCTCCCCCTCACGCATTTCCACGAGCGGCTCTCCGGAGAGAGCATCGGTGTCCTCGATGACACCGAGAACCGCCACCGCTGTGCTTCACCGAGGGCGCAATGCGGCTCACATTCCTATAACCCAAGGGCTCCGTTCATCCGGCTGAAACAGCACGTGATATGCGCGTGACGCGCAAATAGACGAACCGGCTCTTGTCCTAATGAAATTCTATTCATCCCAACGAGTGCACCGAATTCAAATTCGTCGGCGGGGCCCACCAGAATGATCAAGCCACCCGTCATCGCAGTCGTTGGAGATGCCGTTGCCCAGTCATGACACATCCTCCCACGAGCACAGCCGTTCATCTCCGGCTCCGGTCCTGGGCTCGTTCCGCGCCCCGAAGGAGGTCGCGAGTTTCGCGCCCGCCGCGTTCGGATACGCCCTCTTCGCCACCCGCTGGCTCCAGGCCCCGCTCTATTTCGGCCTGGTCGCCGCACAGGGCGTCTATGTCTACAAGTTCTTCAACGAGCTGGGGAAATTAATCGTTCATGTCATCAACGGCCATGCCGACGAGACGCACGTCATGCTCGCCGTCCTCAAACTGGTCGACGTCGTGATGATCGCCAATCTGCTGATCATGACGATCGTCGGCGGCTACGAGACCTTCGTCTCGCGCATCAACCTCCAAGGCCATCGCGATCAGCCGGAATGGCTCTCGCACGTCAACTCGAACGTGCTCAAGGTCAAGCTCGCCACCGCCATTGTGGGAATTTCGTCCGTCCATCTGCTGCAGATGTTCGTCGACGTGCACCACACTTCCCATCACGCGCTGCTGTGGGGGACCGCGATCCATATGGCCTTCATCCTGTCCGCCGGGATTCTGGCCTATATGTCGGGCCCCATGCTGGAGCCACGGAGGAGCGGTCACGGGTGCGGTGGCCATACGGGCCGTAGCCATGACGGCCGTAGCCATGACAACGGCGGCCACGCGGTCGGCGGCCATGCGGACAGTCACGGAGAAGGGAACCTGCGCCTGATCCCGAAGCCGTCCACCGGGTCGCACGACGATGCCACGCCCGAAGAGCCGGCGGCGCCTTCCACCCCCGCGACGAATGCGGCCGCCTCGCCGGCCACGCAGCCCACTTCGGCGACACAGTCGGCTTCGGCTTCGCCCTCCGGAAGTACGGGCGCCGAAGCCCGTATCCGCGCCGCGGGCTTCCCCGCCCCCAAGGCGCTGGAGGACTTCGACCACGGCTACCCCCGGTCGCTCGACCGGGAGGCCGTGGCGATGCTCGGCAAGCTGGACTTCATCGCCGCCAAGGAGAACGTCGTCCTCCTCGGCCCACCCGGCACCGGCAAGACCCACCTCGCCGTCGCCCTGGGCACGCGCGCCTGCCAGGCCGGCCACCAGGTGCTGTTCGCCACCGTCGTCGAGTGGGCCGCCCGACTCGCCGACGCCAAGGCCGCGGGCCGCCTCACCGAGGAACTGGCCCTGCTGGACCGCTACCCCCTGCTGATCGTCGACGCGCTGGGCTACTTCCCCCTGCAGGCCCAGGAGGCCCAGCTCTTCTTCTGCCTCGTCGCGCACCGCTACGAGCGCGGCTCGCTGATCGTCACCAGCGACAAGCCCCTGAGCGGCTGGGACCTCGTCCTCAACGACACCGCGGTGGCCTCGGCCGTGATCGACCGCCTCGTCCACCATTCCGAGATCATCAGCATCGAGGGGGACAACTACCGGATGCGCAACCACGGCGGCTTCCGATTCGCGTCCCCGGCCGTCTGTTAGGACTCACGTCCAGGGCTCACGGTCAAGGACGCACGTCCAGGGCGCTCGCGTCGGCGCCGACGTGAACCGGGCCGGGGTGTCGAGCGCACCGCGCCGAAACCGGCACCGGGCCGTCGCCCCCGGAGGGCATGTGGTTTGCCCGGTCGGCAGGGAGGTGACACGTAGGCTCGGGCCATGAGCCTGCGCCTGAGCACCGTGATTCTCCCCGTCGACCGCTGGCACGAGGGAGGCCGCGCCAAGTGGCAGCGCGCCGAGGAACTCGGCTTCCACACCGCGTACACCTACGACCATCTCTCCTGGCGCACCTTCCGCGACGGCCCGTGGTTCGGCGCCCTGCCCACCCTCACCGCCGCCGCCACGGCTACCGAGCGCCTGCGGTTGGGCACCCTCGTCACGTCTCCGAACTTCCGCCATCCCGTGACGCTCGCCAAGGAGCTGATCTCGCTCGACGACGTCTCGGGCGGGCGGATCACGCTGGGGATCGGGGCGGGCGGCAACGGCTTCGACGCGACCGCGCTCGGGCAGGAGGCGTGGACGCCGAGGGAACGGGCGGACCGGTTCGGCGAGTTCGTGCCGTTGCTCGACCGGCTGCTGACCGACGGCGCGGTGACTCGGGACGGCGACTTCTACGCGGCGGTCGAGGCGCGGAACATCCCGGGCTGTGTGCAACGCCCCCGGTTGCCGTTCGCGGTGGCGGCCACCGGACCGCGCGGGCTCACGCTCGCGGCGCGGTACGGGCAGGCGTGGGTCACGACGGGCGACCCGAAGCTCTACGAGGAAGGCACGCCCGAGCAGTCCGACGCGGCGCTGCGCGGCCAGGTCGAGAAGCTCGGCGAAGCGTGCCGGGCGGTTGGCCGGGACGTGGCCGAGGTGGACAAGATCCTGCTCACCGCGTTCACTCCCGACCGCTCCCGGCCGCTCGACTCCGTCGACGCCTTCGTGGACTTCGCGGGCCGACAGCGCGAGATCGGCTTCACCGAGATCGTGGTCCACTGGCCGATCCCCGACTCCGACTTCGCCGTCGACCAGGCGGTCTTCGAGAGGATCGCCACCGAGGCCCCGGCCAAGCTCCGCTGAGCCGCCCGCGGTTCGGTCGCCGCGACCTGTTCCGGATGAACGGGTCGGCTGCGGCGCAGCCGTGCCGGTGTCCCGTGGGCGTATGAGCGGGATCTCATATGTGCGCCCCTCCGCACTCACGTGCACTCCTGTGCGCGAGGATGGACGGGTGACCTCAGCTACCGATTCCTCGCTTCCCGCCCGCCCCCGGCTGATCGCCACCGATCTTGACGGAACGTTGCTGCACGACGACAAGACCGTCTCCGAACGCACCGTCGCCGCGCTCGCCGCCGCCGAGGAGGCCGGGATCGAGGTCTTCTTCGTCACCGGGCGGCCGGTCAAGTGGATGGGGGTCGTCAGCGACCATGTGCACCGGCACGGCCTCGCCATCTGCGCCAACGGCGCGGTCGTCGTCGATCTGCGCGGCGGCGCGGAGGGGGCAGGAGAGCTGTTGAAGGTCCGCGGCCTGGACCGGGCCGCCGCGCTCGGCGTCGTACAGGCACTGCGGGACGCGGCGCCCGGCACGGTCTTCGGCGTCGAGAAGACGACGAACTTCTGCTACGAGCCCGAGTACCCGCCCTTCCAGGACGACCCGGGCGCGCACGTCGCCCCGGCGGAGAAGCTTCTTCAGGAGGCGGGGGAGGGCGACGACGATCCGGTGATCAAGCTGCTGGCCCACCACCCGAGCCTGACCCCCGACGGTTTCCTGACCCTGGCCCGTACGGCCGCCGGGCACCTGGCCTCCTTCACCCGCTCCAGCCCGACCGCGCTGCTGGAGATCAGCGGTCTCGGGGTGAGCAAGGCGAGCACGCTCGCGCTCTGCTGCGCCGAGCGCGGCATCTCCTCCGACGAGGTCGTCGCCTTCGGGGACATGCCGAACGACATCGAGATGCTGGGGTGGGCCGGTACGTCGTACGCGATGGGCAACGCGCATCCGGATGTGATCGCGGCGGCGTCCGGGCGCACGGTGGCGAACAACGAGGACGGGGTCGCCGTGATCATCGAGCGGTTGGTGGCACGCGCACGGGCGGAGGGCACCCCCTAGGCCCTGTCTTCAAAGTCCCGCCTGGCCTGCGGGCGGACGGCGCTACTTTGAAGACAGGTCCTAGAGCGGGGCCTGCCAGATCACCGTCGTACCCCCGCCCGCCTCGGCCAGGCCCGGGGCGACCTCGCTCGACCCGCCCAGCGACTCGGCGCGGCGCCGCAGGTTCCGCAGGCCACTGCGCCGGCCGCCCTCCGGGATGCCGACGCCGTCGTCGGCGACCGACAGCCGTACGGCCGGTGTGCCGTCGGGCAGTTCGGCGTTCGCGTCCACCGTGACCTCGATACGTGACGCCCGCGCGTGCCGGAAGGTGTTGGAGAGGGCTTCGCGGAGCGCCGCGATGAGGTTCTTGCCGGTGAGTTCGCCGACGGCCGAGTCGACCGGGCCGACGAAGCGGTGGGTGGGCTTGAAGCCGAGCGGCACGGCCGCCATGTTGATCTCGCGCAGTACGCGGGTCCGCAGCCCGGACGGCGCCTCGGCCGGGCCCTGTTGCAGCGCGAAGATGGCCGTACGGATCTCCTGGATGGTGACGTCCAGTTCGTCGACGGCCTTGCCGACGCCCGCACGGACCTCGGGCACGTCCGACTGCCGCTGCGCGGTCTCCAGCATCATCCCGGCGGCGTACAGGCGTTGGATGACCAGGTCGTGGAGGTCGCGGGCGATCCGGTCGCGGTCCTCGAAGACCGCGAGCCGTTCCCGGTCGCGCTGTGCCTCGGCCATCATCAGCGCGAGGGCCGCCTGCGAGGCGAACTGGATGGCGAGCGAGCGCTCCGACTCGGTGAAGGGGCGCGCGCCGATGGCACGCGGTGTCGCGAGTACGCCGAGCACCCGGCCGTCGCTGTGCAGCGGCAGCAGCATGCTCGGGCCGTAGCGGTGGGACACCGGGGAGATCAGGCGCGGGTCGGTGGTGGCGTCCGCCACGTAGACGGGCTCGCCGGCCAGCAGCGTGGCGACGACCGGGCTGCCGGCCGGGAGCCGGGTGCCGATGGACGCGGTCGGGGTGCCGGACGATACGGCGACGACCTCCAGTCCCCCGTCGGGCGTGGGCAGCAGGACGACGCCGACGGCCGAGTCGGCGAGTTTGCGGGCCTGTTCGGCGACGACGGCGAGGGCGTGATGGGCGGGGTCGGCGGGCTGGACGGGGTCGTGGTCCCTGACATCCCCGGCGTCCCTGGTGTCCCTGGTGTCCTCCGCCTCCTCCGCGTCCTCGCCCGAGAGCAGGGCGGTCGTGACGGCGACCGAGCCGTCGATCCACCGCTCGCGCTGCCGGGCCGCCTCGTACAGCCGCGCGTTGCCGATGGCGAGGCCCGCCTCGGTCGCGAGCACCCGCACCAAGTGCTGGTCGTGGTCGGTGAATTCGGCGGCGTCGTGCTTCTCGGCGAGATAGAGATTCCCGAGGATCTCGCCCTGGACGCGGATCGGTACGCCGAGGAACGTCCGCATCGGCGGGTGGTGGGGCGGAAATCCGACGGCGCGCGGATCGGTGGTGAGGTCCGCGAGCCGGAGCGGTTCGGGATGGCGGATCAGCTCGCCGAGCAGTCCGCTGTGGCCGTCCGGGCGGTGGCCGATCCGCCGTGCGGCGTCGGCGTCCACGCCGTAGGTGACGAAGTCGGAGAGACCGCCGCCGGCCTCGTCCACGACGCCGAGCGCCGCGTAGCGGGCGCCGGCGAGACGGGCCGCCGTCTCGCAGATCCGGTCGAGGGTGGAGTGCAGTTCGAGACCGGTGCCGACGGAGCGCATGGCTTCGAGCAGTTGCGGGACGCGGGCGGTCAGCTCGGTGGACAGGCCCTGGAGGCGACGGGCCGCGTCGGCGTCGCGCGTGGCGGCCCCGTCGGTGGTCCCGGCATCGACTCCGGCATCGACTCCGGCGTCGGTCCCGGCCTCGGGGTCGCCCTCGTGGAAATCCTGGGGTTCGGGCGCTGTCATAGCCCTGACCCTAGTTAGTCCCATTTGTTATGGAAAGTCGGTTCCTGGATCACACGGGTCGGCCGACCAGGCCGACCGGTCCCCGCTCCCGCTCCCACATCCTCCGCAGTGGCCCCGCCACCGCGACCAGCTCGCCGTACGGCCCCCGCTGCACCACCCGGCCGCCGTCGAGCACGATCACCTCGTCGACCGCGTCGAGCCCTTGGAGTCGATGGGTGATGAGCAGCGTCGTACGCCCTTCGGTCACCGCCAGCAGATCTGCGGTCAGCGCGTCGGCCGTCGGCAGGTCGAGGTGTTCGGCGGGCTCGTCCAGCACGAGGACAGGGAAGTCCGCGAGGAGCGCGCGGGCCAGGGCCAGGCGCTGGCGCTGGCCTCCGGAGAGCCGTGCGCCGTGCTCGCCGACGAGCGTGTCCAGGCCGGCGGGCAGCGCGTCGACCCAGTCCAGCAGGCGGGCGCGGCGCAGGGCGTCGCGGAGGTCGTCGTCGGTCGCGTCCTTGCGGGCGAGGGCGAGGTTCTCCCGTACGGAACTGTCGAAGAGATGCGCGTCCTGCGCGCACAGCCCGACGAAGCGCCGCACCGTGTCGCCGTCCAGCGCCGCCGCGTCCGTGCCACCGAGGCTCACGCCGCCCTCGCGCGCGTCCAGGAAGCGCAGCAGCACCTGCGCGAGCGTCGTCTTGCCCGCGCCGGACGGGCCCACGACAGCCACCCGCTTCCCGGCGGTCAGTGTCAGGTCGACGCCGCTGAGTGCGTCGCGCTCCTGCCCCGCGTACCGGGCCGAGAGGCCCCGTACCTCCAGCGGGAACGGCGTCGCGGGAGCGGCGGCCGGGCGCGCGGGCTCATGTACGGGGACGGGCGCGTCCAGCACCTCGTACACCCGCTCGGCGCCGCGCGCGGCCCGCTGCCGGTACTGCACCGCGAGCGGCAGCCCGGCGACCGCCTCGAACGCGGCGAGCGGGGTCAGTACGACGACGGCCAGCGCGACACCTGGGAGCCGCCCGTCGTGTACGGCGCCGACTCCGGCGTACGCGGCCGCCGCCACGGTCAGTCCGCAGATCAGCGCGGACAGGCCGCCGCCGAGTGCGGTGGCGGTCGCGCCGCGCGAGGCGATGGCCGTCAGCGTCGCGTCGGCGTCGCGGGCCGCGCGGAGACGGCTCCGGAGGGCGCCGGCGACGGTCAGTTCGGCGCAGCCGTCGAGGAGTTCGGCGACACGGGTCGCCAACAGGCCGCGCGCGGGGGCGAGTCGGCGCTCGGCGCGGCGCGCGCGGGCACCGCTCACCAGCGGCACACCGACGCCGGCGGCGAGCAGCCCGACGGCCAGCACGGCGCCCGCCTCGGGGAGCAGCCAGCCGGTGAATCCGACGGCGCCCGCGCCGACGAGCACGGCGGAGCCGACGGGCAGCAGCCAGCGGAGCCAGTAGTCCTGGAGGGCGTCGACGTCGGAGACGAGCCGGGAGAGCAGATCACCGCGCCGGGCCTCGCGCAGCCCGGCGGGGGCGAGCCGTTCGAGCCGCCGGTAGACGGAGACGCGGAGGTCGGCGAGCATCCGCAGGACGGCGTCGTGGGAGACGAGCCGCTCGGCGTACCGGAAGACGGCGCGCCCGATCCCGAAGGCACGGGTAGCGGTCACGGCGACCATCAGATACAGCACGGGCGGCTGTTCGGACGCCCGCGAGATGAGCCACCCGGACACGGCCATGAGCCCGACGGCGGACCCGAGGGCCAGACTCCCGAGCACCGACGCCAGCACGAACCGTCCCCGCAGGGTGCCGACGGCGGCGCGCATACGGGCGAGGGGGTGGGGGTGGGGCGCGGCGCTGCCGCCGTCAGGCGCTGTTTCGGAGCCGTCCCCGCCGGCTGGCTTGCCGCTGTCGCCGGCCGCCGGGCCGGGCGCCCTGTCCGTCCCACCCGCACCGAACGGCACGGTCAGCACCCCGTCGCCACCGACGGCGGCGGCCCCCACCCGCCCCGCACCGGACGCCACCCGCCCCGGCAGCTCGATCACCCGGTCCGCCACCGACAGCAGCGCCGGGCGGTGGATCACCAGGAGGACCGTGCGGCCCACCGCCAGGCGGCGGACCGCGTCGACCACCGCCGCCTCCGTCTCGCCGTCCAGCGCCGCCGTCGGCTCGTCCAGCAGGAGCAGCGGGCGGTCGGCGAGGAACGCGCGGGCCAGGGCCAGGCGTTGGCGCTGCCCGGCCGACAGGCCCGTGCCGTCCTCGCCCAGCGGCGTCTCCACGCCCTGCGGGAGCGCGGACACGAAGTCGTACGCCCCCGCGTCGCGCAGCGCGTTCCGTACGGCGGTGGCGTCCGCGTCCGGGCGGGCCAGGGTCACGTTCTCGGCGATCGTCCCCGCGAAGAGGTACGGGAGCTGCGGCACCCAGGCGATCTGTTCGCGCCAGCGGTCCAGGTCCAGGTCCGACAGGTCGGTCCCGCCCACCCGTACCCGGCCCTCCGTCGGCGCCGTGAAGCCGAGCAGCACGTTGAGCAGCGTCGTCTTCCCGGCCCCGCTCGGGCCGACCAGGGCGACGGTCTCCCCCGGCTCGACCACCAGCGTGGCCGCGTCCAACGACGGTTCCGTACGGCCTTCGTGGCGGACCGTCACGCCGTCCAGCTCCAGCCGCAGCGAGCCGGGTACGTCAGCGCCACCGGCCGAACCCGAAGCCCCCGCCGAAACCGACGACCCAGCCGGAATCGAAGACCCCGCAGACCCCGCCGTCTCCAGCACCGCGAACAGCTCCTCCGCCGCCGCCAGCCCCTCCGCCGCCGCGTGGTACTGCGCCCCCACCTGCCGCAGCGGCAGATACGCCTCCGGCGCCAGGATCAGCACCACCAGGCCCGTGTAGAGGTCCAGGTCCCCGTGGACCAGCCGCATCCCGATCCCCACGGCCACCAGCGCCACCGACAGCGTCGCCAGCAGCTCCAGCGCGAAGGACGACAGGAAGGCGATGCGCAGCGTACGGAGCGTGGCCCGCCGGTACTCGGACGTGATCTCCCGCACCGATTCCGCCTGCGCCTTCGCCCGCCCGAAGACCTTCAGCGTCGGCAGCCCCGCGACCACGTCCAGGAAGTGCCCCGACAGCCGCGACAGCAGCTGCCACTGGCGGTCCATCCGGGACTGGGTGGCCCATCCGATGAGCACCATGAAGAGCGGGATCAGCGGCAGGGTCAGCACGATGACGCCCGCCGACACCCAGTCGTCGGTGACGATCCGCGCCAGTACCGCCACCGGCACCACCACCGCGAGACCGAGCTGCGGCAGATAGCGCGCGAAGTAGTCGTCGAGCGCGTCCACGCCACGGGTCGCCAGCGCGACGAGCGAGCCGGTGCGCTGACCGCTCAGCCACCCCGGCCCCAGTTCGGCCGCCCGCTCCAGCAGCCGGCCCCGCAGCTCGGACTTGACCGCCGCGCTCGCCCGGTGCGCGGCCAGTTCCGTCAGCCACGCGACCAGTCCGCGCCCGACGGCGACGGCGCCCAGCAGAAGCAGCGGCGTACGGAGCCCGGCGGCGTCGAGTCCGTCCTCGAACGCCCCCACCACCACCTCGGCGATGATCATCGCCTGGGCCACCACCAGCCCGGCACCGGCCAGTCCCAGGACCACCACCGCCACCAGGAAGCGCCGGGTGGCTCGTGCGTACCGCAGCAGACGCGGATCGATCGGTTTCACGTGAAACACCCGCCCAACACAGTGCCCGACAAAGAACTAGTGCGCGTCCGCGATGTGCTGCGTACCGATGCGCTTGCGGAAGACCCAGTACGTCCAGCCCTGGTAGAGCAGCACCAGCGGCGTCGCGATGCCCGCGCACCAGGTCATGATCTTCAGGGTGTACGGCGTCGAGGACGCGTTGGTCACCGTCAGGCTCCACTCCGCGTTGAGCGAGGACGGCATGACGTTCGGGAACAGCGTGAGGAAGAGCATCGCGACGACGGCCACGATCGTCAGTCCGGACAGCGCGAACGACCAGCCCTCGCGCCCGGCCCTGATCGCCACGACCGCGCCGGCCAGCGCCACCACCGCGACGACCATCGCGCCCAGGCTCGCGCCGTCACCGCTGTCGGCCTGGGTCCAGCCCAGGAATCCGAGCGCCAGCCCGGCCGTGACCAGCCCCAGGGCGAACGCCAGCTTCCGCGCCCGCATCCGGATGTCCCCCACCGTCTTGAGCGCCGCGAACACCGCGCCGTGGAAGGTGAAGAGGGTCAGCGTCACGAGTCCGCCGAGGAGCGCGTACGGGTTGAGCAGGTCGGCCAGGTTGCCCACGTACTCCATGTCCGCGTCGATCTTCACGCCGCGCACGATGTTCCCGAAGGCCACGCCCCACAGCACCGCCGGCAGCAGCGAGGTCCAGAAGATCGCGTGCTCCCAGTTGCGCTGCCAGCGCTCCTCGGGCCGCTTGGCGCGGTATTCGAAGGCGACACCGCGCACGATCAGGCAGACCAGGATGACCAGCAGCGGGAGGTAGAAGCCGGAGAAGAGGGTGGCGTACCACTCGGGGAACGCCGCGAAGGTCGCGCCGCCCGCCGACAGCAGCCACACCTCGTTGCCGTCCCAGACGGGCCCGATGGTGTTGATGAGGACCCGGCGCTCCTTGCGGTTCCGGGCCAGCGCCTTTGTCAGGACGCCGATCCCGAAGTCGAAGCCCTCAAGGAAGAAGTAGCCGGTCCACAGGACGGCGATCAGTACGAACCAGACGTCGTGGAGTTCCATGATGCGGATCAACTCCTCAGTACGAGAAGGCCATCGGGCGGTCGGCGTCCTCGGAGTCGTGGCCGCCGATCTTCGTGGGTGGGTTGAGGTCGTCGTCGGTGAGGTCCGGCGGTCCCGCCTTGACGTACTTCACGAGCAGCTTGACCTCGACGACGGCGAGCACCGCGTAGAGCAGGGTGAAGACGATCATCGAGGTGAGCACCTCGCCCTGGGACGTGCCGGGGGAGACGGCGTCGGAGGTGCGCAGCACCCCGTAGACCACCCAGGGCTGCCGGCCGGTCTCGGTGAAGATCCAGCCCCAGGAGTTGGCGATCAGCGGGAAGAGCATCGTCCACAGGGCGACGAGCCAGTACAGGTGCGCGAAGCGTGGGCCGAGCGCCTTGTTGCGGAAGAGCACGAGATTCGGCACCTCGTCCTCGCCGGTCCGCAGCGCCTTCGGCAGCAGGAACTTCCGGCGGGTCAGCCAGAGTCCGAGGAGGCCGATGCCCAGCGACGCCATGCCGAAGCCGATCATCCAGCGGAAGCCCCAGTACGCGACGGGGATGTTGGGCCGGTAGTCGCCGGGCCCGTACTTCTCCTGTTCGGCCTTCTGCACGTCGTTGATGCCGGGCACGAAGGACTCGAAGTCGCTGTGGGCGAGGAAGGACAGCAGGCCGGGTATCTCGACGGCGACCTTGTTGTGCCCCTCGTCCACGTCCCCGTAGGCGAAGAGCGAGAACGGCGCGGGCGCCTCGCCGTCCCAGAGGGCCTCGGCCGCGGCCATCTTCATCGGCTGCTGCTCGTACATGATCTTGCCGAGCGTGTCGCCGCTGACGGCGGTGAGCAGGCCGGCCGTCACCAGGGTGACGAGGCCCAGCCGCAGCGAGGTCCGCATCACGGGGATGTTCTCGCGGTGGCCCTTGCGTCCCCGGCGCGCGAGATGGAAGGCGGAGATGCCGACCATGAACGCACCGCCGACCATGAAGGCCGCCGTCATGGTGTGGAAGAACTGGGCGAGCGCGGTGTTCTGCGTCAGTACGGCCCAGAAGTCGGTCAGCTCGGCCCGGCCGCGCTCCTCGTTGATCCGGTAGCCGACCGGGTGCTGCATCCAGGAGTTGGCCGCCAGGATGAAGTACGCGGAGAGGATCGTGCCGATCGAGACCATCCACATGCAGGCGAGGTGGATCTTCTTGGGCAGCTTGTCCCAGCCGAAGATCCACAGGCCGATGAAGGTGGACTCGAAGAAGAAGGCGATCAGTGCCTCGAAGGCGAGCGGGGCGCCGAAGACGTCGCCCACGAAGCGGGAGTAGTCCGACCAGTTCATGCCGAACTGGAACTCCTGCACGATGCCGGTGACGACACCCATCGCGATGTTGATCAGGAAGAGCTTGCCCCAGAACTTCGTCGCCTTGAGGTACTTCGGGTTCGACGTCCGCACCCACGCGGTCTCCAGGCCGGCGGTCAGCGCGGCGAGGGAGATCGTGAGGGGGACGAAGAGGAAGTGGTAGACGGTGGTGATGCCGAACTGCCATCGCGCGAGAGTCTCGGGGGCCAGTGCGATGTCCACGTCGTCTCTCTCCTTCTCCTACGGCCCTTTCCAGGACGAACCATGATGTATCGCATGCGCTTGTGAACGCGTTCACATTCACAAGCAAAAGTATGGCGCACGGTCCGGCCCGATCTTCAAGGGGGGGTCCCCTTTGAACGCCGGACCGTGACCGCGCGCCGGAGAACGGTGCGCGAGGGCTCTCGCGAGCCCCCTCGGGCTGCCTCTCGGACTGCGCCTCGGACTGCGCCTCAGATCTCCTTGCGGAACGACTCCGCCGTGTGCAGGAACAGGTCGTTCGCCTCGTACTCGCCGATCGTGACCCGCACCCCCTCGCCCGCGAACGGCCTGATCGTCACGCCCGCCCGCTCGCACACCGCCGCGAAGTCGGTCGTACGGTCCCCCAGCCGCAGCCACACGAAGTTGGCGTGCGTCTCGGGCACGGTCCAGCCCTGGCCGCGCAGCGCGTCGTACACCCGCGTGCGCTCACCGACCAGCGACCCCACCCGCCCCAGCAGTTCGTCCTCGGCGCGCAGCGAGGCGACCGCCGCGTCCTGTGCGATCTGGCTCACACCGAAGGGCACCGCGGTCTTGCGCAGCGCGGCGGCCACCGGCTCGTGGGCGATGGCGAAGCCGACCCGCAGACCCGCGAGGCCGTACGCCTTGGAGAAGGTCCGGAGCACGGCGACGTTGGGCCGCTCCCGGTAGATCTCGACGCCGTCGGGGACGTCGGCGGCACGGATGAACTCGCGGTACGCCTCGTCCAGCACCACCAGGACGTCGCTGGGCACCCGGTCGAGGAACCGCTCCAGCGCGGCCCGGCGCACGACGGTGCCGGTGGGGTTGTTGGGGTTGCAGACGAAGATCAGCCGAGTCCGCTCGGTGATCGCGTCGGCCATCGCGTCCAGGTCGTGGGTCTCGTGGGCGTCCAGCGGCACCTTCACCGACGTGGCGCCGGAGACCTGCGTGATGATCGGGTACGCCTCGAAGGACCGCCAGGCGTAGATCACCTCGTCGCCGGGCCCGGAGGTGGCCTGGAGCAGCTGCTGGGCGACTCCCACGGAGCCCGTGCCCGTGGCGAGATGCGAGACGGGCACCCCGAAGCGGTCGGCCAGCTCGCTCATCAGCCCGGTGCAAGCCATGTCGGGGTAGCGGTTGAACGCACCGGCCGAGGCCAGCACGGTCTCCATCACGCCGGGGAGCGGCGGGTAGGGGTTCTCGTTGGACGACAGCTTGTACGCGACGGGCCCGCCGGCCGCCGCCGGCCTGCCCGGCTTGTAGGTCGGAATGCCGTCCAGCTCGGCACGCAGCTTCGGGCTCGTCTCGCTCACCGCGGGTCCTCCTCGGGCGTTTCTGGGGCGTTCTCGGGACGTTCTCGGGGCCGTACACATGATCGGCCCACCTCATACGGATGCACCAATACTGCTCACCTTAAGAGGATTGCCGGGCCCTGCGAATACCGGTCGCGGAACCGGGCTCCGAAGGTGCCGCCGAGGGCGTGGGAGCCGGGCCCTGACAGGGGGAGCGCTCGCAGACCTGGCGCGCGCCGGTGGCTCACTCCGTGGCGCGCGTCCCCCATGGGGGTGAGTTGAGACCTCTTCGAAACATCGGACACTCGCCAGGCCCATCCAGCTCCACGCTTGAGAGACACCAACCGAAACGCTCAACGACCTTTATTTGCATGCCGATTGGCCGTTGTTGATCATGCAGAAACGTGACTCTTGGAGGGTGAATATGCGACCGGCCTTACCACCTTGATGAGCCCTACTATCGGCTCGCCATGACACCAGCAGGGAAACACCAGGTGAGCCGGACGGACACATCCCGCCGGGGCAGCCGGCAAGGTCGGGCGGGCATCCGGGACGTGGCCGCCGCAGCCGGTGTCTCCATCACGACCGTCTCCGACGCGCTCAACGGCAAGGGGCGGTTACCCGACGCCACACGCCGACATGTCCGAGAAGTCGCCGAGCGGCTGGGCTACCGCCCGTCCGCCGCGGCCCGAACCCTCCGTACCGGCAAGTCAGGACTGATCGGCCTGACCGTCACCACGTACGGGGATGAACCTTTCACCTTCACCGAATTCGCCTACTTCGCCGAGATGGCACGGGCAGCGACCTCCGCGGCGCTCGCCCGCGGCTACGCCCTCGTCATCCTCCCCGCCACCTCCCGCCACGACGTCTGGTCGAACGTCGCACTCGACGGCACCGTCGTCATCGACCCCTCCGACCACGACCCGGTCGTCACCGAACTCGTCCGCCAGGGCCTGCCCGTCGTCTCCGACGGCCGCCCGGCCGGCACCCTCCCCGTCACCGCCTGGGTCGACAACGACCACGAGGCCGCCGTACTCGATCTGCTCGACCATCTCGCCGCGGCCGGCGCCCGCCGGATCGGGCTGCTCACCGGGACCACCACCGACACGTACACCCGGCTCTCCACCACCGCGTATCTGCGCTGGTGCGAGCGCGTCGGACAGGACCCGGTCTACGAGTCCTACCCCGCGCACGACCCCTGTGCCGGGGCCGTCGCCGCCGACCGGCTGCTCGCCAGACCCGACCGCCCGGACGCGGTCTACGGCCTCTTCGACCCCAACGGCACCGATCTGCTCGCCGCCGCGCGGCGGTACGGCCTGCGGGTCCCCGAGGACCTGCTGCTCGTCTGCTGCAGCGAGTCCACCGTGTACGCGACCACCGAACCGCCCATCACGACGCTCTCGCTCAAGCCGCGCCGTATCGGCACCGCCGTCGTGCAGCTCCTCATCGACGCCATCGAGGGGATCGACACGGGGCGTCCGGTCGAGCAGGTGATACCGACGGAGCTGATCGTCCGGACCTCGTCCCAACGACGGCCGCCCCGCACCACGGTCAGTGCTCCGAGGTCTCCCGCGAGAGACTGACGAAACACCGGCACGAGACCGGCGCGAACGGGAGCCGGATGGATCATTTCGGGCGATCCGCGTGAAAACGGCCGATGAAACGTGGGTGGAATCGGATTGACCACCCCTGGTGCGTCACACAGGGGTGGCTGCATTCCTATGATGGGCGCACGACACCGCGGACCTTCCCCTACCTCCGGTGGGGATGTCCCGCCCGATCAGGCGGGCCCGAGAGGTGTACGCCAGGCGCGACGGTGGTGGAGGGGTCGATGACGCAGGGGGCCGGGACCGGTCAGGGACCCGTGGTGCGGACGGCGACGTTGCGCGATTTCCGGGTGCCGCCGTACACACAGGTTCCCGTGCGGCCGGGACAGCCCGCGCCGTCCGAACAGACGGTGCCGAGCGACAAGTCCGCGCCGCGCGCGGGCGCGGTCGCCACCGTGGCACCGCAGGCGCCCGAGGCGGCTGTGGCACCCGTGGCGTCCGACGGTCTGCCGGTCGCCGGGCGGACCGGCGTTCCGGGCGGGCTCGGTGTCGCGCCGCGTACGGATCGGCGCGGTATCTCGTTCCCCGCGCCCGAGGGCCGACCCGTGGCCACGATGATGTCCGACGCCTCGTCACGCACCGATCCGCGCAGCCTCGTCGGTGCGCCCGCGAGCTTCGTCCCGGCGGCGGCGCCCGCGCCCGGCGTCGCACCCGTGGCACCCGTCGCCGACGCCACCCCCTCCGACCACCCCGGGAACGCCGTCCCGCGCGACGAGATCCCCGAGGGCTACACCCCCACCGAACGCGACCTCCCGGTGATCAACGCCGGTGACACCGTGCGGGTCCGCGTCGACACGGCCGAGAGCCCCGTAAGCCCGGACGGCCTCGGCCCGCTCTTCGTCGTCGGCGACGTCCACGGTTATCTCGACGAACTCGTCGCCGCCCTCGCCGAACAGGGCCTCATCGACGGCGAGGGCAACTGGGCCGCGGGCAACGCCCGCCTCTGGTTCCTCGGCGACTTCACCGACCGGGGTCCCGACGGCGTCGGCGTCATCGACCTCGTCATGCGGCTCTCCGCCGAGGCCGCCGCGGCCGGCGGCTACTGCAAGGCCCTGATGGGCAATCACGAACTGCTGCTGCTCGGCGCCAGGCGCTTCGCCGACACCCCCGTCAACTCCGGGGCCGGGACCGCCACCTTCCAGGCGGCCTGGTTGCTCAACGGCGGCCAGAAGACCGACATGGAGCGCCTCCAGGACGTCCATCTCCAGTGGATGTCCCGGCTCGACGCCCTCGTCGAGGAGGACGGGCATCTGCTGATGCACTCCGACACGACCGCGTATCTCGACTACGGCACCACCATCGAGGACGTCAACGACAACGTCCGCGCCATCCTCACCCGCAACGACGCGGACGAGTGCTGGGACATCTTCCGCAAGCTCACCAAGCGCTTCGCGTTCCGCGACAACGGCGGCCCCGAGGCGGCCAGGGAGCTGATGGCCGCGTACGGCGGGCGGCGTATCGTCCACGGCCACAGCCCGATTCCGTATCTGCTCGGCGACGTCGGCACCGAGGACGCCTCGGACGGCGAGGAGAGCTCCGGGCCCGTGGTCGACGGACCGCACGTGTACGCGGACGGGCTCGCCATCGCCATGGACGGCGGAGTGACCATGGCCGGAAAGCTTCTGGTCGTACAGCTCCCCCTGCATAACTGAGCAGAGTGGGGGCAGGTCATTTCGGTGAACCCCCTGTCACCCCGTGCCTCAACCGCTCTACCATCGGCTCATCCGTAGCAGGCTCTCCTCCGTTTTCGCCAATCGTCCGCTCCGAGCGGGCAATCCGGCCCTACGGAGCATCGGGGGATGCACATGAACAGCGCTCCGCATCTGCTGAACGAGGATCGCGCCGATTTCGAGCGGATTCTCGACGAGACGCTTCGCCATGCGCACGACCGTCCGGATCTGGCCGATGTCGGACAGCGGCTCAATACCGAACAACTGCGCACGATGGCTCTCAACGCGACGTCTCTGATAACCGCCACCGCTTCGACCGAGTACGAGCACTACGCGAAGGTCCGGGAGGAATTCCGCACCCCGGCCGCCCGGTCGGCGGCCGACTCGGTGCTGACACCGGCGACGCGGGGGCCCGATGAGACCGGCGCGGGTCTCGCCGCCGTCGTCGCCGTCCTGGTGCCGGCCCTCGCGGGCGCGGCGGCCGTGGTCTTCCTGCTCGTCGGCTCGGTGCTGAGAGTGCTCAGCCCGGTGCCCGCCTTCTCCGGCACACTGCTGACCGTCGGCTGGTTCTTCGGCGCGGTCACCGCCGTCGGCCTGGCCGTCGCCGGGGCCGGGCTGCTGATCACGGCCCTGCGCAACGCCTCGACGCAGGTCCCGGCCGGTGAGACGGACGGCTCCTGGCCCGACGAGGTGTCACGGGCCCGCGAGGCGTGGCGTATCGCCGTACTGGAACGGGGGATCCTGCCGTTCCTGCGGGAGGCCCTGGCCGCGCCCGACGTGGAGCCGGCGCCGAAGTCCCCGCCCGCGCAGCATCTGCCGAAGATGGGCTACAGCCGCCCGAACTTCTCCAGCCCCGGTGAGGGCGCGACGACGGGCCGGCGCCCGACGTTCTCCAGCCCGGACTTCTCCAGCCCCGACTACGGCGGGCCCGAGCACAAGCCGGAGTAAGCCCCGCGAGCACCGGCCGGAGTGGGCCGTGCCAGGGCTCTCCTGTCGGCTACGGCTGCCGGTACGGGGCGATGATCCCGGCGTCCATCGCCCGGCGGATCGCGTCCACGCGCGACACCGCGCCGAGCTTCCGGTACGCGTTCGTCAGATGCCGCTTGACGGTGGTCTCGGCCAGGAACAGCGCGGCGGCGATCTCCGCGTTGCTGCGCGCCTGCGCGACGTACCCCAGCACCTCGACCTCCCGCGCCGACAGGAGCCGGTCCGCGGCAGGCTCGCCGAAGCCCTTGATCATGCTCCGGGTGACCGAGAAGTGGATCCGCCCCGGTTCGCGGATCACCGAGTGGATCAGGGTGACCAGCTCCCGGCTGGAGACCGACTTCAGCAGGTAGGCGGCGGCGCCGTCGTCCAGTACGTCCCTGAGCAGCACGGGGTCGTCGCGCATCGTCAGCACGATGCAGCGGGTCTCCGGGCAGTGCCGGCCGATCTCCCGTACGGTCTCCCGGATCCCGGGGCCCGGCATCTGTACGTCCAGTACGGCGATGCCCGGCCGGTGTTGGCGTACCAACGCCACGGCTTCGGTCCCGCTCGCGCCCTGGGCGACGACTTCCAGCCAGTCCTCCAGGGAGAGGAGATCGGCCAGCAACTCCCGGAAGAGGGTGTGGTCGTCGGCCACGACAACCTCGGTGACGCCCCCCTTGGCCAACTGGCCCCCGTTGGCGTCAGCCATGCCGACGCCAGTTGATCAACGGGATGGACACGTTGACCGTCGTTCCCCCGCCGACCGAGCTGTGGATGCTGGGGTTTCCACCGAGCAGTTCGGTCCGCTCGCGGATCGAGATCAGGCCACCTCGCCGGGTCTTGGCGATGGTGGCCACGTCGAAGCCCGCGCCGTCGTCGATGACGGACGCCTGGACCAGCGTCTCCGTCACCCTGATCGTGATCCACAGTTCGTCGGGGTCGGAGTGCCGCAGCGCGTTCCTGGCCGCCTCGCGAACGATGAAGTACAGCTCCTCCGCCGCTGCCGCCGGTATGTCGTCGACATTTCCCGTGACGGTCAACTCCGCCCTGACACCGTCCGGGACGGTGGAATCGATGAACTTGGTGAGAGCGCGTTCCATGTTGGTGTCGGAGACCGACTCGCGCAGTTCACCGGAGAGATCACCGATTTCCCGCAGTGCCACTCTGAGCGCTTCCTCGGCCGATTTCAGCCTCGACCGTACGGCGGCGCTCTCACTCTGGATAAGCGGTTGGGACAGCTCCAGTTCGAGCATGGCCACCAGGACTTCGTGGGCGACCCTGTCGTGCAGGTCCCTGGCCAGCCGGTGACGTTCGTCGAGATGGGAGCTGTGCAGTTTCTCGCGGAGGAATTTGATGTAGCCGACACAGCCGAGCGCGATCTGTGTCATCACCGCGTCGTTCAAGGTCAGCGCGGTGTCGAGGAATTCGTCGGGCGAGGGCGCGGCGGGCAGGAACTCGCGTACGATGACGGGCAGCGCCGTCTCGTAGAACAATTCGGCGGCGCGCACGGTCTCGGTCGGATGGATACCGCGCGAGGCCCGGGTCCTGCTGAATTCGGCCGCGGCCCGCAGGGATTCCTTGCTCGGTGTGGTCCTGGCGCGGAAACGGGTCCGCGCGCCCCGCGCGATGTCGTCGAGCAGTAACTCGACCTGATTGACGAGTAACGCGCTGATTTCTGGTTCTTCGAGCAGCGGGCTGTCCAGTGCCCGCAATCGCTGGAAGAATGGCTCGACAATGTTCGCGCGAACTTGTTCGGGCAGTCCGGTTATCCCGGCACGCCCTTCCGGATCGATCGCCACGGCAGCCCCCCGCCATTATCCCGCAGCCTCCCACGTGATATTCAGGGAGTATACGTGGCCAAGAGGGACCTTCAAGAAACGATATTCCTCACTAATTCTGCCAAACACCCACATTCCGAAGTAAATTACTGTTAAGAGTTCGGTCAAGTGCCGCGTCAGGATCCGTGCGGCAGAGCGACGGTGCGTGCGGGAGCGGGGTCCGCGCCGGCGGCCGCCAACACCTCCTCCACGCCGTGCCGTTGAAGCTTTCCGCTGGAGGTGCGCGGGAGCCGCCCCCGGCGTACGAGAACAATGTCCCGCGGCGTGAGGCCGAGCGAGTCCGACACGGCGTACCGCAGCCGGGCGGTCAACTCCTCGCGGGCCGCCGCCCCGGACTCCTTGGTCTCCGCGACGAGCACCAGTCCCTCGCCGTCGGCGAACGCCACTCCCGCCGCGAGGACAGCGCCGTTCGCGACCCCGGTGACCCGGCCCGCGACGGACTCGATGTCGCTCGCGTAGTAGTTCTGGCCGAAGACGATGATCACCTCCTTCTTCCGCCCGGCGATGAACAGTTCGCCGTCCTGCCGGAAGCCCAGATCGCCGGTGGAGACCCAGCCGCCGGCGTGGACCGTGGCCCGGGTCGCCTCTTCGTCGCCCTCGTAGCCGCGCGTCACCGAGTCGCCGCGGATCTGGATCTCGCCGACCAGCGAGGCGTCGCTCAGCGCCGTACCGTCCTCGTCGACCAGCCTGACCTCGGTGTTCGCCACCGGGAGGCCGACCGAGACGATCTCCCGGCCGCCGTCGGCGCTGTCGGTGCCTTCCGGCACGGGCTCCACCACGCCGCGCGAGAGCGCGTCGCGCCGTACCCACGTGGCGCGCACCGGACGGCCCGTCGGCGCGAACGTCACCGCGAGGCTGCCCTCAGCCAGTCCGTACACCGGCAGGAAGGCGTCGGCGCGGAAGCCCGCCGGCGCGAAGTGCGCCGAGAACCGGCGCAGTGTGTCGGGGTCGATCAGCTCCGCCCCGTTGAGCGCGAACCGCCACCGGGACAGGTCGAGTTCGGGCACGCGCTCGGCCGGGACCCGCCGCAGGGCGTACAGATAGCCGGAGTTGGGCGCCGTCGTCGCGGTCACCCCGTGCCGGCTGATGATCCGCAGCCACCGGCCGGGATCCCGGAGAAAGTCCTCGGGCGGCAGCAGATACGTCTCGGCGTCGGTGAGCGCCGGCGCGAGGAACGCGCCGATCAGGCCCATGTCGTGGAAGAGCGGCAGCCAGTTGCAGCTGACGTCCGTGTCGTCGATTCCCAGCCCCCCGGCGATCGAATCGACGTTCGCGAGCAGATTGGCGTGGCTCAGTACGACGCCCTTCGGGCTCTCGCTGGTGCCCGAGGTGTACTGGACGAGCGCCGGGTCACCCGCCGCCACGTCCACGTACACCGGCGACGTCGCGCGTGTCAGCGCCACGTCGAGGATCTGGAACTCACCGTCGACGCCGCCGAGCGCCGGCTCCAGCAGCCCGCCCAGCATCTTGTCGGAGAGCACGACGCGCACCTTGGACTGGCGCATCACGAGCACGATGCGCTTCAGATGGATGTCGAGCGAGGCGAAGCGCACCGGCGGCGGTACGGGCACGGGCACCGCGCCGGCGGCGAGCACGCCGAAGAACGCGCGGGCGAAGTCGATCGAGGTGGGGAGCGCGACGGCGACCCGCTCCCCCCGTACGACGCCGCGCTCCAGCAGTCCGCAGGCCAGTTGCCCGGCCTCGGCGTGGAGCTGGTCGAAGGTGACGCGCTCGGTCTCCTCGTCCCCGCGGAACAGGCGCATACCGTGGCCTGTTCCGCGGGCGGCGACGGCGGCGAGCGCGTCGACCAGGCTCACGCCGAGGTCTTCTGCCGGCACAGGTCCTCCACCACGCCCTGGAACTCGCCGATCGTCTGGACCCGGAAGGTGACCTCGTCCTCTATCTCGATGTCGAACGCCTTCTCGGTGGTGAGGACGATCTGGAGCACGCGCATCGAGTCGACGTTGGGGAGGGAGCGGAAGTGCTGGTCGGGCGTCAGGCCGGCGGCGGGTATGTCGAGCTCTTCGGCGACGATCCGGCAGATCTTCTCGCGGACGGCCTCGTCGGTGACCGCGCCGACCTCGGTGTCGGTGCTGTCGGTGGTGGTGTCGGTGGCGACCGCGCTGTCGGCGGTGGCGACCGCGCTGTCAGCGGTGTTGTCGGTGGTGACTGCGGTGTCGGTGCTGTCCATGTGTGGTCAATCCCCCTGTGTGGTGGTTCTGTTGGAGGCCCGGAGCGCGTCGACGAGTCCGGTCGGCAGCCGTGTGCCGTACGTGCCGAGCACTTCGTCCGTGAGCAGGTGGAACGTGCCGTCGGCGGCGGCCACGAGATCGCCGCCCGGCAGCCGGATCTCCCCGGAGGCACGTACCGACAGGGCGTCGCGCTTGGTGATCTCGGCGTGCGCCGTGTACTCGGCGCCGGTCTCCATGGGCCTGCCGTAGCGGATACGCAGGCCGGTGGTGAAGGCGGAGATCCGGTCGGACCGGTACACGGCCTGGGCCAGCGTCTCGTCCAGGATCGCGGCGACGATCCCCCCATGGATGACACCGGGGAACGACTCGTAGTCGGCGCCGAGCTTGATCCGGGTGCCGAATCCGTTGCCTTCCTCCTCGAAGACCAGCCGCAGACCGATGGGATTGTGCGGAGCGCAGCCGAAGCAGTTGGCCGTCTCGGCCGCCGCCTCGCCGGCACTGTCGGTGGTGAACGCTGACTCGGGCAAACCCCGCTCCTCAGGTCGTGACTGTCACGGTCGGCGCCGGGTCAGATGAGCGAGCGCAGCTTGCGCTTGACGTCCTTCGACGACTCGATCGAGTCGTCCTCGACCAGCCGTCGCACCATCGACAGCACCTTGCCGTCGGCCGCGTCGGTGGCGCCCGCCTGGATCGTCTCGATGCGCCGGACGCCCTTCGCGGACGTCGAGTGCGGGTAGAAGTGCCCGGCCGGGTGCTTGAGTCCGTCGCTGCGGTCGGCCAGCCAGACGTACGCCATCTTGAGCGCGGCGATCTGGCTCTCCCGGTTGCCGTCGCACAGCTCCTGCGTGAAGACGTAGAACGCGCGGGCGTGCCGGGACTCGTCACGGCCGAGCAGCTTCCAGATGCCCCTGACCACGGGCTCCTTGGTCTCGGCGGCGAGCGCGCGGTAGAGCTCGGCGGCGCGTGCCTCGGAGATGATGTTCATCATCAGGGTGCCGACGCGGGTGTCGCCCATCGGGTACGGCTCGCGCTTGTACAGCGCGTGCTTGGAGCGGACCTTGACGCCCAGCTTCTCCAGGCAGCGGGCCTGTACGAGCGAGTGCCGCGCCTCCTCGGCGCCCCAGCTGAGCGCCCAGGACGAGAAGCTGGTCTCGCCCTCCCACTCGCGCAGGAAGTTGTGCGCGCCCGGCAGGGTGCCGAACTCGATAATCGCCGCCTCGGTGAGGAAGTCGACCTCCTCGGCGCTCATCAGCTCGGGGTTGAGCTTGTCGAGTTCCAGCTCGCGCCAGTCCCAGCGGGTGGTCTCGAACCAGTCGAAGATCTTGTTCCACGTCATGTCGAGGTAGAAGTCGGTGTAGAGCGGGTCGAGGATCAGCGAGCCGTGGGCCCGCATGCCTATCTCCACGGTGTCGGCGAATCCGAACCCGTCGAAGGCGGCCGGGGCGATGATGTCCTCGACGTCGTGCACCTCGGCCCAGCCGGGTACTTGGCCGCCGGCGCCTTCGCCGACCACGTACACCCGGGTCTTGGCGAAGCCGCGCATGCCGCGCAGGCTCCGGACCGCCGCCGGTGCCGAGGAGCCGCTGCCGCCGATGAAGGCGACGGCCACGTCGGTGCCCGGTTCGAGGTCGTTCAGATAGCGCTCGAAGGTGTCGGGGGTGGCCCGGTCGAGGCCGATCTCGCCGAAGCGGGCGAGGGAGAGCTGCGGGCCGAGGGCGAGCGCGGGCAGACAGTCGACGAAGACGACGCGCGTCTTACTGGTACTCACGAGGCTGTCGGTGCCCAGGAGGCCGTTGGTGCCCGTGCCGAGATTGATGCTGGTACTCATGACGTTTCCTCTCGAAGGAGATGGTTACGTGCTCGCCGGCGCCCGGGAGCCACGGGCGGCAGGACGCGAGGTCATGCCGAACGCGGTCGCGGCGCCGAGCATCATGAAGACTCCGATCGCGATCCAGGCGTGGACGAACGCCTCGTGGGTCGCGTCGTAGGTGAGCGGAGTGCCGAGGATCGCGACGAGCAGGCTGATCCCCAGCACGCTGCCGATCTGCCGGCTCATGTTGACCACCGCGCTGCCCGTGGAGAACCGGGCGGCCGGCAGGTCGGTCGTCGCGGTCGCGAGGATCGTGGGCAGCGCGAGGCCCACCCCGACGCCGCCCACCAGCCAGCCGGGCAGCAACTCGCTCGCGTAGTGCGGACTCTGGTCGATGCTCACCGCCATCAGCACCACGCCGGCCGTGCACAGCAGACAGCCGATGGCGACCATCCGGCCCGCCGGGACGCGTGCCGCCAGCTTGGCGGCGACGATCGCGGCGAGCGGGACCATCAGCGGGCCCGGGGCGATCCCGAGTCCCGTACGCAGCGCGGAGTACTGCCACACCTGCTGCATCCACAGGATCGCGGTGAGCAGATTCGCGGCGAACGCCGCGCTGAAGGCGATCGCCGTCACGTTGGACCAGACGAACGCCCGCACCCGGAGCAGCGCCGGTTCGATCACCGGGGAGGCGTGGCGCAGCGACCGGAACCAGAACACCGCGGTCCCGAGGACGGCGCCGGCCAGCACGGTGGACGTCCGGAGCGCGGACCAGTCGTTGATCTTCACCAGGCCGAGTGCCAGCAGCCCGATCGAACCCGTCAGCAGGGCGGCTCCCGGCAGATCCGGCAGCCGGGTCACCGTCGCCTCCTTGGAGTCGGGGACGATACGTACGGCCACGACCAGGGCGAGGACGCCGATGGGGATGTTCACCAGGAAGATCCACCGCCACGACGCGCTGACGAGCAGCCCGCCGAAGACCGGCCCGGCCGCCGCCGCGAGCGCGGCGCTCGCCGACCAGATCCGTACGGCGCCGGCCCGCCGCTCCGGCGGGAAGGCCGAGAGCAGCAGACCGAGACTGGCGGGGGTCAGCGCCGCGGCGCCGACCGCCTGGAGCACCCGGAAGGCGACCAGTTGCCACAGCGACGTCGACACGGCGCAGGCGGCGGACGCGAGGGTGAACAGGGCTACGCCGAGCAGGAATCCGGCCTTGCGGCCGTAGCGGTCGGACAGCCGACCCAGGGGCACCAGGAGTGCGGCGAAGACGATCGCGTAGGCGTTGAGGACCCAGGAGAGGTCCGCGAGCGAGGCGCCGTCGAACTCACGGCCGATGGCGTCGAAGCCGACGTTCACGATGAAGAGGTCGAGCCCGGCCATGAAGGCGGCCAGTGACAGGATCCCGAGCAGCAGTCCGGAGTGCGGCGGCGCCGGTGACGGCGGTGCCGATGACGAGGGGATGGGGGCGGGCGTCGGTTGTCCGGTGCCGGCTTCTGTGGCCAATGCGGTCAATCCCTCGGGACGATGGGAATGTCGGTGGAGCGCTCTGCCGCCTGCCGTCTACGGGACTCATCCGACATGTGTCCCACTTCGCGGTACAAGGGATTCCGGCCCGTCCCCACCTTTCACGGCCCCAACCACCACTTTGGTGGGAGTCCCGACTACGACCTACGGAGCACGGGCACGGGCTGAAGCACGGGACCGGCACAGCCGAAGCAGCACGGCACGGGCACGGCGAAGGCCCCCGACCGGGACCGGTCGGGGGCCTTCAACTGTCCGTGCTCAGCGCTACGCGGATCCCTCCACGAACACGCTGTGCGACGTGGCCGCCTGGAAGTTGTTGTCCCGCGCGAAGACGGCCCGGTAGGAGCCGCTCGTGCTCCGGTCGATCTCCGCGGCGAACTCGTAGCCGTCGCCTCCCCAGAACGCCTCGTCCGTGGCGACCGTCGTCCACCCGGTGCCGTCGGGCGAGTACTGGATGTCGACGAGGATCTCGGCCGGGCTCCATCCGTCGGGGAAGTCGATGAGCCCCTCCGTGTGGACCTGACCGTTGTCCGAACGACCGGCGGTGAAGGCCGTGAACTTCGAGGCCCTGTGCACATGGACGGTGCTGGTGGTCCCCGTCGCGGCCTGGAGGAACGGGTCGTCCTCGGTGTCCAGTCCCAGTTGGAAGTAGCCACCCTGCCAGGGCGTGTACTCCATGGTGAATGTGCCGTCGGCGGCGGTGGTGAAGCGGCCGACGGTGTCGGTCATGGAGTCGTTGGGACCGAAGAGGACACCGCCGGACCGCTCTGCCAGCGGCACCCAGCCCTCGGCGGTCTTCTGCTCGACCGTGACGTTCAGCGTCACGGACCCGCCGAAGTCGACATCGGTCTCACTGACCGTCGCCTCGAAGCGCGTGGGAATCTGGTCGACGCCGATCTGGACCGGCTCCGACTCCCCGTACAGCACGGTGGGGGTACCGCCGTCCGACCGGAAGACGGCCTGGACCGGGGAGGCGTGGTCCAGCCGCACGGAGGCGCTGAAGCGGCCGCTCCCATCGGTGGAGACGGTGGCCTCGGTCCAGTAGTCGACATCGATGTCGACCTTGCGCGTCGCCAGGGGCTTCACCTCGCGTGTGGGCCACCGTCCGAACAGCGTCCCCTCGACCCGCACGGCACGATGCTCGCGGTCGATCGAGCCGCGGTCGACGTCCAGCTCACCGAAGTGCGCGACGACGTAGTAGGCGAGGTCCCCGGCGGACTGCTTCCGCACGTGATCGCCGTCGGCGTCCGTCACGTCCACGTCGACGCGGTAGCTGCCCAACTCGGGCAGATCCAGCGGCTTCTCCGTGTGCCAGACCCCGTCCTGGCGCGTACCGGAGACAAGCCGGAAGTCGTCGAACCCGACCTCGGCGACCTCGGTCTGTGTCGCGTACGAGATCAGGCGCGCCGTGATGTTCTCGACGTCGGCCCCGGACCGGGCGCCGACCTGCAGGATACCGAGGTCGCTCGACACGCTTCCCGTGTAGAGAACCTCAAGCTGATCAGAGGCATGTGAGACGGTCGCCCCACCGAGGCCGAGCGCGGCCGCCACAGCCGTCACCGTGACCCATCTGCCTATTCTCCTCAGCAACACTTTTGATCCCCACCCCTGTCGAATTGGACGCGGAGCCGCCCTCGTGAGGCGGCTCCGCCAGGGATCTTTATACCGGCTCGCTCAGTCGGCCATCGGCAGATAGACGCGGTTGCCGCTCGCCGCGAACTCCTTCGACTTGGCGGCCATGCCGGCCTCGATCTCGTCCTGCGAACCGCCGTGGTCCCGCCGGATGTCGTGCGAGATCTTCATCGAACAGAATTTCGGCCCGCACATCGAGCAGAAGTGCGCGGTCTTCGCCGGCTCGGCGGGCAGCGTCTCGTCGTGGAACTCCCGCGCCGTGTCCGGGTCGAGCGCCAGATTGAACTGGTCCTCCCAGCGGAATTCGAACCGCGCGTCCGACAGCGCGTCGTCCCACTCCTGCGCCCCCGGATGCCCCTTGGCCAGATCCGCCGCGTGCGCCGCGATCTTGTACGTGATGACGCCGGTCTTCACGTCGTCGCGGTTCGGCAGGCCCAGGTGCTCCTTGGGCGTCACGTAGCAGAGCATCGCCGTGCCCCACCAGGCGATCATCGCGGCGCCGATGCCGGAGGTGATGTGGTCGTACGCCGGGGCGACGTCCGTCGTCAGCGGGCCGAGCGTGTAGAACGGCGCCTCCTCGCAGATCTCCTGCTGGAGGTCGATGTTCTCCTTGATCTTGTGCATCGGGACATGGCCGGGGCCCTCGATCATGGTCTGCACGTGGTGCCGCTTGGCGATGGTGTTCAGCTCGCCCAGCGTCCGCAGCTCGGCGAACTGCGCCTCGTCGTTGGCGTCGGCGATCGAGCCGGGGCGCAGGCCGTCACCGAGGGAGTACGTCACGTCGTACGCCGCGAGGATGTCGCACAGCTCCTCGAAGTTCTCGTACAGGAACGACTCCCGGTGGTGCGCCAGGCACCACGCCGCCATGATCGAGCCGCCGCGCGAGACGATGCCGGTCTTGCGGCGGGCCGTCAGCGGCACGTACCGCAGCAGGACGCCCGCGTGGACGGTCATGTAGTCGACGCCCTGCTCGGCCTGTTCGACGACTGTGTCCTTGTAGATCTCCCAGGTCAGCTCCTCGGCCTTGCCGTCGACCTTCTCCAGGGCCTGGTAGAGCGGCACCGTGCCGATGGGGACGGGGGAGTTGCGCAGCACCCACTCACGGGTGGTGTGGATGTTGCGGCCGGTGGAGAGGTCCATGACCGTGTCGGCGCCCCACTTGGTGGCCCAGGTCATCTTGTCCACCTCCTCCTCGATGGAGGAAGTGACCGCGGAGTTGCCGATGTTGGCGTTGACCTTCACCAGGAACCGCTTGCCGATGATCATCGGTTCGATCTCGGGGTGGTTGACGTTGGCCGGCAGCACGGCGCGGCCGGCCGCGATCTCCTCGCGTACGACCTCGGGCGCGACGTTCTCCCGGATGGCGACGTACTCCATCTCCGGGGTGATGTCGCCCCGTCGGGCGTAGGCGAGTTGGGTCACCGCCTGCCCGTCGCGGCCCCGGCGCGGCTGGCGCGGGCGGCCGGGGAAGACGGCGTCGAGATTGCGAAGGCCGCCGCGGGGCGAGGTGTGCTTGAGGCCGTCGTCCTCGGGGCGGACGGGGCGGCCCGCGTACTCCTCGGTGTCGCCGCGGCCGATGATCCAGTTCTCCCGGAGCGGTGCGAGCCCGCGCCGTACGTCGGTTTCGACGGTGGGGTCGGTGTACGGCCCCGACGTGTCGTACAGCGTCACGTCGTCGCCGTTGGTGAGATGCACCTGACGGACCGGCACCCGGAGGTCGGGGCGTGAACCTTCCACGTACCCCTTGTGCCAGCCGATGGATCGCGCGGCAGACGTGTGTGTGTCCTGAACGGTCATGGAGACCTACTCCCTACGCCGGCATTACCCGGTAACAGGTTCGGCGGTCGACGCAGCTCAGGGATCCGGGGAAACCCCGGAACTCCACAGTCAGCGTCCTCTCAGCCCGGTGCTCCGAGCTCCCGCGTGTGTAAAGGCACCACCACGCTAACGCGATGTCGGGCGTGCTGAACAGAGGGCCTCCGTCGTTCTTGCGATGATCGGTCGGTGACCTCACCCCAGCAGACACCCGATACGCATGGCCACTCGCACAGCCACGGACCGGCCGCGCCGGTCTCCAAGCATCTGCGCAAGGTCATCGCCGCGGTGCTGATTCCCTTCGCGACGGCCGTCGTTGTCGGACTCGTCGTGCTCTGGCCCGGTGGCGCCCCGGCGCACGAACGCACCGGTGTCGGCTTCGACCGGCAGACCGAGCAGGGCCGGGTGGTGAAGATCGAGCAGATCGACTGCAAGGACGTGAACGCCGCTCAGGTCCCGCCGACGGGCGACACGTCGACGCCGGAGGGGCGTGAGGCGCAGCGCGCGCAGACCGGGGACTGTGTGAAGGCGACGGTCGAGGTGACGAGCGGCAAGGACAAGGGGCGTACGTTCGTCGAGGTCGTCCAGCCGGACGCGCCCCGGCAGTTTCACGTGAAACAGGATGTCGTGGTCGCCTACGCGCCCGACGCGCCGCGTGATCTCCAGTACTCGGTCACGGACGTGGACCGCACGATGCCGATGGCGGTGCTGGCCGGGATCTTCGCGCTGGCGGTGATCGTGGTGGGGCGGCTGCGCGGGCTGATGGCGCTGGTCGCGCTCGTCATCTCGTTCGCCGTACTGACGCTGTTCATCCTGCCGGCGATTCTCCAGGGCTCGAATCCGCTGATCGTCGCGGTCGTCGGCGCGAGCGCCATCATGCTGATCGCGCTGTATCTGTGCCACGGTCTGACGGCCCGTACGTCGGTCGCCGTCCTCGGCACGCTGATCTCGCTGCTGCTGATCGGGCTGCTGGGCTCGGTGTTCATCGGCTGGGCGAGTCTGACGGGCAACACGGACGACAACACCGGGCTGATCCACGGTCTCTATCCGGAGATCGACATGAGCGGTCTGCTGTTGGCGGGCGTCATCATCGGATCCCTCGGTGTGCTCGACGATGTGACGGTCACCCAGACCTCGGCGGTGTGGGAGCTGCGCCAGGCGGATCCGACGATGGGGCCCCGCGCGCTCTACCGGGCGGGGATCCGGATCGGCCGGGACCACATCGCGTCGGTGGTGAACACGCTCGTACTGGCCTACGCGGGCGCGGCGTTGCCGCTGCTGCTGCTCTTCACGATCGCGGAGTCGAGCGTGGGGACGGTGGCCAACAGCGAGCTGGTGGCCGAGGAGATCGTACGGACCCTGGTGGGCTCGATCGGTCTGGTCGCGTCGGTGCCGGTGACCACGGCGCTGGCGGCGCTGGTGGTGTCGGCCGACCGGCCGGGGACATCGGGGGGATCGGCTACGGAGACCGCGTCAGGGGGGCCGTCGGGGGCGTCCTCGGGTCCGGCGGCGGGAGCGTCCTCGGGACCGCTGTCGAAGGCGTCCGTCCGGGCGCCGTTCCGGGGTCTGCGGGCGCGCGGCGGCGGCGGGCGGCGCCGTAAGGCGTAGCCCTCCGGCCCTTCGGGGGCGGCCGCCGGGGGGCGCTCAGCCCGCGTTCTCCTCCGCGAGGATGCGGCCGAGCGTCTCCTCCAGGTTGGTCTCGAAGTCCCCGAGCGCCATCTCCTGGCCGAGCGGGACCAGCCGGTCCGTGCGGTCGAGGAAGGCGACCAGCGGCGGTGCGCTGACCCGGAACAGGGCGTGCTCGGTGCCGACCTGCAGTCTGATGTGGACGTCGGACAGTTCTTCGGGCTCGGTCGGCGAGATGTAGACGTCGCCGTCGCCGCTGGGTTCGTTGATGCCGTCGACCAGCAGCTCGCGGCCGAAGGCCCAGGTGACCGGGGCGTCGCCGGGCAGATGGAACGTCATTCGCACCGCGTAGGGGTCCGCCGTCTCGTAACGGAGTTCCACGGGAATTCGGAATGAGAGCTCTTCGGAGACAAGGAAACTCATCAGGACTTCGGCCTGAACCAACTCGCGCATCATGTACCCCGCAGTGGATGACGGAAAGTTACGGAGAGTAAGAAATTCAGAGGGATTTCGGGGGTTTGAGGGGTGAAACGTCCGGTATTGATGCCCCTTGATCCTCTTCTTAATCGTCCAGCACGCAGTAACAGATCACAAGGAGTGATATTTCAGATACTGATAGAGAATTCCAGCGAGCCGATCATGTTTCCGATCTCTTTGCATAGCCGTTCGACAGCGGGAAGCAGTCTTTCCTCCTGATGCAGCGGCACGGACGTGGCGAGCGCCGCGATCGTCGCCCCCGCCCTGATCGGTACGGCGGCGCAGACCTGGCCGAGCACGTACTCCTGGCGCTCGAACACCGGTCCCGTACGGCCCATGGCGGCGAGGCGTGACAGCAGGGTGCGCCGGTCGGCGACGGAGAAGGGGGTGAGCGGGCCCACGGGGTGCCGGTCCAGATGGTCCCGGCGCGCGTCCTCGTCGAGCTGGCTCAGCAGACACTGGCCGATCGCGTGCGCGTGCGCGGTCTCGCGGAAGTCCGCCCATTCGGCGACGGCGGGGGTGGCGGGGCTGTCGGCCACCGCGACGATCTCGATCTCGCCCGCGCGGTAGATCGCGAAATACACCGGCGCCCCGATCACATCGCGGCAGTGCTCCATCGATTCGGCCATGGTGCGCCGGGCCCGGCCCAGCTGCGGTCCCGCACCGCTCACCAGGCGGTCCACCGCCTCCCCGAGGAAGAACACACCTTTCTCCCGGCGGAGATAGCCCTCGTGGGTCAGGGTCCGCAACAGGTGATAGGCGGTGGGGAGGGGGAGACCGGCCTCGCGCGCGAGCTGTTTCGCCGGGGCGCCGTTCGGATGTGCGCCGGCCGACTCCAGCAGGCGCAGCGCACGTCGCACCGAACCGATCAGGGTTGGGGCAGCTGACGTGGTCGCTGTGGCCAAAGGTCACCCCCAGGCGTACTGACGGGCGTGCGCCCGCTCGCGGGGGCCGCCCCCGCGCCTGCCACACCCTCGGGGGACCTCGAACAGAGTCCGAGGTCCGGCGCCGAGAACTCGCACAATGCGTTGGTCAAATCGACCATCGACGCTGTTTTCGCAGGATGTGGCAGAGGCTTGCCACTCTAATGGCAGCTTCTGAGGAGGGAGTGGTTTCGTCTCCGCCTTTCCCCCGCGCGGGCTAACGGCGAGGGGCGCGGCGCCGCCCGCCGCCCCCGTCGGGGGCGGCGCCAGGCGGCGGTGGTGGGCGGGCCGGGGGCCTACCAGTCGCCGCGCGAGGACGAGGAGGAGGTGAACTTCCGTACCGCGAAGACGAGCCCGCCGACCAGGGCCACCAGGATCAGGGCCTTGAAGACCAGCGCGATCACAAATCCGACCACGCTCGCGATCAGCCCGCCGAACACGACGAGAACGACCAGGGGCAACGCGATCCACTTCACCCACCAGGGCATTCCCGCGACAATCTCCCGTACCGCCATCGTCCTTACCTCGTTCCGTGAGTCCTGGGTCCCGACGTTCGTTCCGCTGCCTTCGATGCTAGAGCGGCGCGGGCCGGAGCGGAGGTTCCGGAGCCCTGGAACTCCCCTGATCCGACCCTGACGGAATCGTGAGGGTGGGCCTCAGCCCTCCGGAGGGGAGAAGACGACCATCACCCGCAGGTCCTCGGTGATGTGGTGGAACTTGTGCGGCGTACCGGCCGGGACGTACACGACGCTGCCCCGCCCGACCTGCGTCGTCTCCATGCCCACGGTGATCGCCGCACGCCCGCTCACGACGAAGTAGACCTCGTCCTGGCGGTGCGGCTGCTGCGGGTCGGTGGTGCCGGCGTCCAGCGCGTACAGGCCGACGGACATATTCCGTTCCCGTACAAACTGCAGATATGCCCCATCGTTGGCGGCACGTTCCGCCTCCAGCTCGTCAAGTCGGAATGCCTTCATGCCACGATCACACCATGAAGAATTTCCTAGTCAAGACGATCGCCAACGCGGGAGCGCTGGCCGTGGCGATCTGGCTGATCGATGACATCACCCTGACCGGCGACAGCACCGGCAAGAAGGCTCTCGCGCTGGTGGTCGTTGCGCTGATCTTCGGGCTGGTGAATTTCCTCGTCAAGCCCGTCGTCCAGTTGCTGACGCTGCCGCTGTTCATCGTCACCCTGGGGCTGTTCACCCTGGTCGTGAACGCGCTGATGCTGCTGCTGACCTCCTGGCTCGCCGACAAGCTCGACCTGAGTTTCCATGTCGAGGGCTTCTGGACGGCCGTGCTGGGCGGGCTCATCATCTCTATCGTGTCGTGGGCGCTGAACGTCGTGCTCCCCGACGACAAGGACTGATCGCCCGTGCAGCCGCAGGAGCCCGCGGAGAACGGGACGGGCACCGCGCCGGGTCCGGGCCACGAGATCGGGGACGGCACACGCGCCGTACGGGCCGGGCTGCCCGACCCGGTGAAGTACGAACCGACCATGCCGGGACCGGTGTTCGCCGCGCACTTCCATCTGCCGGGCGAGCCGACGGGCCCGTACACCTACGGCCGGGACACCAACCCCACCTGGACCCATCTGGAACGGGCCATCGGCGAGCTGGAGGCCCCCGGCCGGACCGTCGAGACGGTCGCCTTCGCCTCCGGGATGGCCGCGATCTCCGCGGTGCTCTTCTCCCAGCTGCGCACCGGCGACGCGGTCGTGCTGCCGGACGACGGCTACCAGGCGCTGCCGCTGCTGCGGGAGCAGCTCACGGCGTACGGCATCGAGGTACGGACCGCGCCCACCGGCGGCGACGCGCAGCTCGACGTGCTGCCCGGTGCCCGGCTGCTGTGGATCGAGACCCCGTCCAACCCCGGGCTCGACGTGTGCGACATCCGCCGCCTGGTCCGGGCGGCGCACGAGCGGGGCGCACTCGTCGCCGTCGACAACACGCTCGCCACCCCGCTCGGCCAGCGGCCCCTGGAACTCGGCGCGGACTTCTCCGTGGCCAGCGACACCAAGGGCATGACGGGCCACGGCGACATCCTCCTGGGGCATGTGACCTGCGAGGACCCTGAACTGGCTGCGGGCGTGCGGCGCTGGCGCAAGATCGCCGGGGCCATCCCCGGGCCGATGGAAGCCTGGCTCGCTCACCGGTCACTGGCCACCCTCCAACTGCGCGTCGACCGGCAGTGCGCGACCGCGCTGCTCCTCGCGCGGGCGCTGAGCGGGCGCGCCGACGTGAGCGGGCTGCGCTACCCCGGGCTGCCCGACGACCCCTCGCACACCGTCGCGGCCACACAGATGCGGCGCTACGGGTGCGTGGTGTCGTTCGTCCTGCCCGACCGGGATCACGCCGAGCGCTTCCTGGACGGGCTGCGGCTGGTGGACGACGCGACGAGCTTCGGCGGGCTGCGGTCGACCGCGGAACGGCGGGGGCGGTGGGGCGGCGACGCCGTACCGGAGGGCTTCATCCGGTTCTCCGTGGGCGCCGAGGACCCCGACGACCTCATCGCGGACGTGCTGCGCGCGCTGACGGAAGCCGGTCCCTGAACGGACCCCGCCGACCCCCGACGACCCCGTCGAAGGGCCCTCGCCGGGGAACGGACGGTCCGAGCCTCCCCCCTCGTGGCTCGGACCACCCATGGGTTCCACGCGCGAAGAACCACATGAGCAAGGCTAGTTGACTCTGCGTCAGTGTCCAATCACAGTAGCGACAGCCGCCTATCGACTTATTTATAGTTGGACGCTCCGGCGACGGGCCCTGGGACGGGTTCGCGTGGGGCCGGAAGTTGAGGAGGGCTGCCATGGACCTGGCCCTGCTGCGCACCTTCGTCACCGTCCACCGAGCCGGCTCCTTCACCCGCGCCGCCGCCCTGCTCGGGCTCTCGCAGCCCGCGGTCACCGGCCAGATACGCACGCTGGAACGCCAGTTGGGGCGCCCGCTGTTCCTGCGGCAGGCCCGTGGTGTCACCCCCACCACCATCGGCGACGAACTCGCCCACCGCGCCGCGCCCCACCTCGACGCCCTGGTCGAGATCACCGAGACCGGGCTCGACGACGAGTCCGGGGTCCGGACGCTGCATCTCGCGGGGCCGCCGGAGTTCACCTCCGTACGCGCCCTGCCCGCGCTCACCCCGCTGGTCAGCCAGGGCCTCACGCTCCGCGCCTCCTTCTTCGCCAACGCCGAGGAGACCCTGGACGGCCTCGCCGCCGGCCACCACGACCTCGCCATCGCCACCGCCCGGCCACGCGGCGGACTCCTCACCGCGACCCCGCTGTGCGACGAGGAGCACGTCCTGGTCGCTTCGCCCCGCTGGGCGGCGCGGCTGGGCCACGACGTGCTGCGCAAGGGCCACGTCGTACTGGAACAGCTGCCGGTGGTGGAGGTCCACGAGTCCCTGCCGCTCGTCTCCCGCTACTGGGCGTCGGTCTTCGACTCCCGGCCGGCCGCCGCGGGCGCCGTCATCGCACCCGATCTGCGCGCCGTCCTGGAGAGCACGGCGGCGGGCGCCGGACTGGCCGTACTGCCCCGCTATCTGTGCGAAGCCGCACTGGAACGCGGCGAGATCGTCGCCCTCTACGACCCGCCGGTGCCCCCGCTGCGCACGTACTTCCTCGTCGTACGCACCGGCACGCTGGCCCTGCCGCACATCGCGCGGGCGCACGAATGGCTGCTGCGCGCTTCGGTCGACTGGTGACCACCGGGCCCGAGGGAGTTTCGACCCGGCCGTATCGGGCCACGCTCTTCCCATGACCGAACGGCCCGTCGTCAAGCGCACCGCACGCGCCATCCTGCTCGACGGCGACCATCTCGTCCTGATCAAGCGCACGAAGCCCGGTGTGGATCCGTACTGGCTGACTCCCGGCGGCGGGGTCGAGCCGTACGACGCGACCGTCGTCGACGCGCTGCACCGCGAGGTGGACGAGGAGCTGGGCGCCAAGATCACCGATGTCGTGCCCTGCTTCGTCGACACCGTCGAGCACATCGCGGACCGCGGCGTCACCGGCGTGAAGGTGCAGCACTTCTTCGTCTGCCGGCTCACCTCGATGGACCCGTCGCTGCGGCACGGGCCGGAGATCGACGAACCGTCCGGGGAGTACGAGATCGTACGGGTGCCGTTCAGCCGGGTCGGGATCGCGGCCGTCCATCTCGTACCACTGTCGCTGCGGCACTATCTGGACGGCAACATCGAGGGCGTACGGGCGATGCACGCGCCTGACCTAGCCTGATCTGCCCTGGCCCGAGCTGTCCCGGCCCGATCTGCCCTGGCCTGACGGGCTTTATGTACGTGGGTACGGGCCCAGCAGCGCGAACGCCTCGCGCAGATCGCCGCCCGTGTACGTGTGGGTGGCGAGCCCGGCCAGATGGTGGTCCGCGTTCACCGACACCGCACGGGGTACGGAGGCGAAGATCGCCGCGTCGGACATGGAGTCCCCGAAGGCGACGCAGTCGTCGAGCCGCACCCCGAACCGCGCGCACAGCTCGTTCGCGATCCGGACCTTGGCCGCCGTGTCGAGAATCCCCGCCCGGTCCACCGGCTGTGTGAACGGCAGGACCGGCCAGCGTGAGCCGTGCGTGGCGTGCGCGCCCCACGGCAGCAGACGTTCCACGAAGAAGTCCGGCGAGAGCGTGATGACGGCGCAGTAGTCACCCCGCGCGCGGATGTCCGCCCAGACCTCCCGGATCCCGGCCAGCCACGGAGCCCCCTCGAAGGCCGCCTCCACCTGGGCGTCGGTGAGTTCCGCCCACAGCTCCCTGGCTCGTACGGCGAACTCGTCCGGAGCCAGTCCGGCGGTCAGGAACTCGCGCTCCAGCTCCGCGATCTCGGCACTCACCCCGAGCTGCCGGGAGATCTCGACAGCGGCGGCCGATCCCCGGATCAGCGTGCCGTCGAGGTCGAAGAGGTGCAGGGTGCGCGGGCGGGGGTGACTTTGGGGGTGCGGGTGCGGGCGGCTGTCGGCGCGGGGGTGGCTGTCACCGAGGTCGCCGAGGTCACCGATGTTCTTCCCGGGGCTGTCCATGTACGCCGAGGTTAGTACGGACGGTTACTCCCCCCGTCAGACGCCCTCCGGCTCGAATCACGACACCGTGTTTCACGTGAAACCACTCAAGCGGCCCGCCCGCCGGGCACTCCTCGTCGTCCATGTCGCCGTCTCCGTGAGCTGGCTGGGCCTCACCCTTGGCCTGCTGACGCTTGGTATCACCGCGTACACCACCGGCGACGCCACCCTCACCGAGTCCTCCTACCGCGCGATGAAGGTCTTCGCCGACTGGCTGCTCGCGCCCGTTGTCGTGATCACTCTCGTCAGCGGTCTGGTGCTCTCCCTCGGTACGCCCTGGGGGCTCGCCCGCCACCACTGGGTCTGGATCAAGTTCTGGATCACGCTGGTCACCGGTGCCGCGACGATCTTCGCGCTGCGGCCGGGGATCACGCAGGCCGCGGAGAGCGGCGGTGTGCCCGACATCAGTCTGGTCGCCGCGCCGTCGGTGGCGACCGGCGCGTATCTCTTCATGACCGTCATCTCGGTGCTGAAGCCCTGGGGGCTGACGCGCCGCGGGCGGCGATTCCGGGCGGCCACGGCCGACCGCCGCTCGGGCCGTGCCGGCCGTAGGACGTCGGAGGAACGCCTCAGCCCGGCCGCCTGAGCGGCGGCGGACCGACAGGGCCCGGAGGAGGTGCCCGTGTCCGCGCGGCCGGCCCCGGCGTAATCTGCGAACCATGAACGATCTGCACATACGGCCGGCCGACGCCGGTGACCTCCAGGAGATCGTGGCGATGCTCGCCGACGACCCGCTGGGCGCGGCGCGCGAGTCGCCGGACGACCTCACCCCGTACCTCAAAGCCTTCGAGCGGCTCGCCGACGACCCGAACCAGTACCAGGTCGTCGCCGAGCGCGACGGACGGGTCGTCGGGACGCTGCAGCTGACGATCATCGCGGGCATCTCCCGCCGGGGCGCGACGCGCTCGATCATCGAGGGCGTGCGCGTGCACGCCGACGAGCGCGGCTCCGGCCTCGGCACCCAGCTGATCCAGTGGGCCATCGACGAATCCGGGCGCCAGGGCTGTCAGTTGGTCCAGCTGACGTCCGACGCGTCGCGTACGGATGCCCTGCGCTTCTACGAGCGGCTCGGGTTCACCGCGTCCCATGTGGGCTTCAAGCTGATCCTGGAGACCGGGGCCTAGGGCCTGTCCGGCCGGGGGTGGGCCGGGATCGGTGCGGCTCGTCCGGTTTCACGTGAAACATCACAGACCGCGCCAGCCCTGCTCGTCCACCCCGCCCGGGACGGCGTCCCCCGGCTCGTACGGTTCGCGGGTGTAGACGAAGGAACCCAGGTCGAGATGGCTCACCTGGCCGTCCGGGCGGCGGACGACCTTCAGCGTCTCCCCCGTGTAGTAACCGTCCAGCCCTTTCCAGGTACCGTCCGGCTGAGCCACGAAGCGGGACCGGCGGCCCGCCGCGCGCAGCGGATTGAAGTCCAGGCCCCGGTCCGCCGTCAGCCGCAGGACGAACGGAGTCGCGCCCCAGTACCAGGGGCCGGTCAGCGCAAGCAGCTCCTGGTCGACCTCGGGCAGTGGCCGCCACGGCTCGGGGATACGGGGCTCCGCCTCCGCCACGATGTTGATGAGTTCGGCGGCGACGGTGCCGACGAACGGTCCTGAGGTGGCGTTGGCGAGCGTGACGGCGACCAGTCCGTCCTCGACGCTCACCCAGAGCGCGGCGACGAAGCCCGGCAGCGAGCCCGTGTGTCCGGCGTACGTACGGCCGCCCCCGTGGACGAGCTGCACACCGAGCCCGTAACCGCCGGCCCAGTTACCGTCCTCGGGGGGTGTGGCGGGCGTCCGTGCCTCCCGTACGGACGCGGCGCTCAGGACCCGGTCGTCGCCCTCGGCGAGGAACGCCCCGAAGCGGCACAGATCGTCGGCCGTCGACCAGAGCTGGCCCGCCGGGGCCATCAGGCCCAGATCCTCCGCCGGTTCGGGCAGGATCGCGTCGGCCCAGGGATGCACGGCGAAACCGCCGGCCGCCGGGGCGACGGGCTGGGTGCTCGTACGGTGCATCGACAGCGGCTCCAGAACCTCCCGCCGCAGCACCTCCTCCCAGGACGCGCCACGCACCGCCTCGATGAGCGAACCGAGCAGCGTGTAGCCGGGGTTGGAGTAGTGGTGCAGCCGGCCGGCGGGGTGCAGCACGGGCAGCTCGCCCAGTACGTCGGCCAGCTCGGGGCGCGTCGTGCCCGGTGTGCGCTCCCACCAGGGGGCGGGCGCCTCGGCCGCCAGACCGGCTCCATGGCTGAGGAGTTGGGCGATGGTGACCTCGCCGACCCCGGTGCCGGGCAGATGCCTCTCCAGCGGGTCCGCCAGATCGAGCAGGCCCTCGTCACGCAGCCGCAGCACCAGAACGGCGGTGAAGCACTTGGTGATCGAGCCGATCCGGTACTGGGTGTCCGTGTCCGGCTCGTGCCCGTCCACACAGCTGCGTCCGCCGGACCAGACGGTGCGTCCGTCGCGCGCGACGGCGCCGACGAGCGAGGGGGCGCGGCCCTCGGACTGCGCGGTGGCGACGCGGTGTCGCAGGGCCCGTCGCGTACCGGGGAGAAGCTCTTCGAAAGGTGAGGTCATGGTCCACATCTATCGGTAGAGGCCCCCCGCGTCGACCACATTTCCGCCTGTCCGGGGCCGGGGTCGTACTTTGGTCGGCGGCGCGTCGGCCAAGAGCCATACCTTGGACCGGCACGGCTGAACAGAAGACGGATTACCCGCCCGGGGCCCCGCTCCTAGCGTCGAGGCATGACAGCCGAGACGACGGACGCGAACAGCGCCGAGACGACGAACGCGCCGCCCCGCGGAGGCGCCCGGCCTTCGGAGCGCGCGCTCGCGCCCGATCTCGCGCGCGGGCTCATGCTGCTGTTCATCGTGCTGTCGAACACCGCGTTCCATCTGTGGGCGGCCCGGTACGGGCCCTCGGGCTGGCAGCCCGTGGACGGCGGATGGCTCGACCGGGCCGTCCAGTTCACCATGATCACCGTCCTGGACCTGCGGATCTATCCGCTTTTCGCCTTCCTCTTCGGCTACGGGATGACGCAGCTGTTCCTCCGTCAGAAGGCCGCGGGGACCGACGAGCGCGCCGCCGTCGGACTCCTGCGCAGGCGCAGCCTGCTGCTGATCGTCATCGGCCTGCTGCACTCCACCCTGCTGATGGCGGGCGACATCGTCGCCTACTACGGCCTGTTGAGCCTCGCCCTCGGCCGGCTCTTCCTCCGGCGCGGCGACCGTGCGCTCAAGTGGTGGATGTGGATCGGGGCGACGCTGATGGCGATCAGCGCCGCGCAGCCGATCGTGACGGTGCTGCTCCAGGGCGATCCGGGGGCCGTGGGAGACGCCGGCGCGGAGCCGGGCGCCGACGCGTACGCGGCCGGCGAGGAGAGCTGGCTCGCCGCGGCCGGCACCCGCATGGTCGCCGGAGCGTTCGTCACCTTCGTCGCCGCCCCCGCGTCCCTGATCGGCGGCGCCTACGTCATCTTCCTGCTCGGCTTCTGGGCGGCGCGGCGGCGGATCCTGGAGGAGCCGGGACAGCACCTGCGGCTGCTGCGCCGTACCGCCGTCATCGGCATCTCGGTCGGCTGGCTCGGCGGCCTGCCCGCCGCGCTGGCGCATGTCGGCGCGATCAGCGTCCCGGACGACGCGCAGAGTGAGTCGGGGGTCCTCACCGCGCTCAGGGACATCACCGGCAACGCGGCCGGACTCGGGTACGTCGCCGCCGTCGCGCTGTTCGCGCACTGGTGGACCCGGAGGCAGGACCGGCGGTGCGCGCGAGCCTCCGAGGCGGTGCCCATGGTGATGGCGGTGATGGCGGTGTCGGCGGTCGGCAGACGCTCGCTGTCCTGCTACCTCACGCACTCGCTCATCTTCGCCCCGCTCCTGGCGGCGTGGGGGCTGGGACTCGGCGAACATCTGACGAGCGCCACGATGGCGCTCGTGGCGGTCGGAGTCTGGCTGGTCACGGTGGCGGGGGCGTACGCCCTGGAACGCGCGGGCCGCCGCGGGCCGGTCGAGGCCCTGCTACGACGACTGATGTACCGGTCCTGAGCGGGCCGTACCCCAGGCTCTCCCCATACCTCAAGTTCTCCTCTGAACTGCCGTCTCCCCAGGGCCCGTTCCGGGCATCGCCGCCATACTGACGAAAGACGACATCAGGGACGGGGGCTCCTGTGCGGACCATGATCCGGCGGCGCGTTTCGGCGGCCGAACGACGACTCGAAACGTACGAAGTGGCCTATCTGGCCGGTGGACCTCAACGCGTCCTGGAAGCCGCGCTCTTCGCGCTGCGGGACCGGGGGGCCGTCACGATCGTCGGCCCCCAGGTGCGCGCGGTCGAGGACGGCGGCGGACTCGCGGAGCCGACGGGGCACGCGGTCGAGCACCTGGCGCAGCACGCGGTCGAACGGGCGGTCCTCGCGAGTTGCCCACGGGGGAGAAACGTGGCGGTCGTCGCGGCGGCGGTACGCGGCGGACCGGAGGTCGCGGAGATCAGACGCGAACTGGTCGCCCTCGGTCTGCTCACCCGCGCGCGTCACCGGCCCACCCGGGCGGGTGCGCACCGGCTGGACGCGGCGAGGCAGGAGGGCGCGTTCCCCGCGTACGTCTTCGACGGCCCGCCCGCCCACCAGGACCGACGGCTGCGCCGCGTCGTCGCGGGTACGTCGATCCCCGCCGGTCTGGGACGGTCGCTGATACGCATGGGCAAGGCCACCGACCCGGACCACGACTACGACACGGACTACGGGTCGGGATCAGACTCAGGGTCGGACTCGGGTACGGGTTCGGGCTCCGACACGTACTCCTCGTCCTCGGATTCCGGCGGCTTCAGTTGCGGAAGCGGCGGGGGCGGCAGCTACTAGGGGCGCCCCGGCGACCGGCGGCCGGTCAGTCCGTGACCTTGATCTTCTTCATGGTGGGCTGGGAGATGACGCGCGCGACGCCGGGGATCCCGATGACCTTGCCGGTCTGGAAGGCCTCGTACGCGGCGTAGTCGGCGACCAGGACACGCAGGTAGTAGTCCGGGGTGCCGAACACGCGCCGGAACTCCACCACTTCCTCGTACGCGGCGATGGTCGTCTCCAGCCCCTCCAGGGTCTTCAGGTCACTCACGGACACCTCGATGGAGACGATCACCTCCAGCCCCCGGCCCGCCGCCTCGGGGTTGATACGGGCGCGGTAGCCGGTGATGACCCCGGTCTCCTCCAGCCGTTTCACCCGGCGCAGACACGGCGGGGGTGTCAGGCCGACCCGGTTGGCCAGCTCGACGTTGGTCAACCGCCCGTCCTGCTGGAGGTGGAACAAAATGTCACGGTCGACCTGATCAAGTTTTCGTTCGTTGCCCATGAGGTGATTCTAGGGACATATTTCGAAACCATATAAGCCGCATTTCTTCCTAGAATGTCTCTCATGGCGACTCCACCGGCCACCTCCCTCACCCCGTCCGTGTGGTCCGACCTGGCCCCGGCGCTCAAGGACTCGGGATCGGTCGGGCTCGGTGCCTTCCCGATGGGCGTCGCCTTCGGCATCCTGGTCGCGCACTCCGGTCTCACCTGGTGGTGGGCGAGCGTCTTCTCCGGCCTCATCTACGCCGGTTCGCTGGAGTTCCTCTTCCTCGGCCTGGTCCTGACCGCCGCACCGCTGACACAGATCGCGCTGACCGCGTTCCTGGTGAACTTCCGGCACGTCTTCTACGCCCTGTCCTTCCCCCTGCACCGTGTACGGGGCCGGGCCGCGAAGGCGTACAGCACCTTCGCCCTCTCCGACGAGGCGTACGCGGTCACCGCCGGTGAGACCGCCCAGACCTTCGCGAGCCGCCGCATCCTCTGGCTCCAGGCGCTCATCCACCTCTACTGGGCCGGCGGCGCGACAACCGGCGCCCTGCTCGGCTCGGTGGTCCCCGCGCACCTCACCGGCCTCGACTTCGCGGTCACGGCCCTCTTCACGGTCCTGGCCATCGACGCGTTCCGCGCGCGCCGCGACCTGCCCACCCCGCTGCTGGCGCTCGTCTGCGCGCTCGTGGCCCGCTTCGTCTTCCCCGGCCAACTGCTGCTGACCGCCTTCGTGTTCTTCACCGTCGGCCTGCTGGCCCGCTACGCCCTCCTACGGAGGAAGGCCCCCCGCCATGCCTGACACCGGCTATCTGATCGCCGCGGTCGCCACCGCCGTCGCCGTCACCTGGGCCCTGCGCGCCCTGCCCTTCGCCGCCCTCGCGCCCCTGCGGTCCAGCCCGCTGATCGCCTTTCTCAATGCGGCGATGCCGGTCGGCGTGATGGTCATCCTCACCGCGTACACACTGCGCGGCTTCGACCCGCACCTGCCGCGGCAGGCGTGGCCGACCGGCCTGGCACTCGCCCTCACCGTGGCTCTGCACCTGTGGCGGCGCAACGTGCTGCTCTCCATCACAGCCGGCACCACCGCCCATGTCGTCCTCGCCGGCGCCGTCTTCACCTGAGGCTCACGGTGGTCTCCCGCCCCACGCGCGACAACTTCTCGGGATTGCGTACGTTGTAGATGCCGGAGATGCGACCGTTCTCGACCCACACCGCCAGCACGCCGTCGATCTCCCCGTCGACTCGGAAGAGCCACCCCGGGCCGCCATTGACCTGCACCGTCTCGACCGACCCTTCGACGCCTCGCTCGTGCCGGCCGGCGGCCAGCAGACGAGCGACCTTCTCGCCCCCCACGACGGGCCTCAGCAGGGCGTGTCTGACTCCGCCGCCGTCGCTCAGGGCGACGACGTCCGGCGCGAGGATGTCGAGCAGGCGCTGCAGGTCGCCGGTTTCGACCGCGCGCCGGAAGGCCAGGAGTGCGGCTCGGCTCTCACGCGAAGCTCGCCGGCCCCACCTTCCAGGAGTGGCTCGACGGAAACTGAGACCCGACACCGCGACGGCTCACGGCAGCTCACGACGGCTCAGGTCTGCGCCATGTCCACGAAGCGCGAGTAGTGGCCCTGGAACGCCACCGTGATCGTCGCCGTCGGGCCGTTACGGTGCTTCGCCACGATCAGGTCCGCCTCGCCCGCGCGAGGTGACTCCTTCTCGTACGCGTCCTCCCGGTGCAGCAGCACCACCATGTCCGCGTCCTGCTCGATGGAGCCCGACTCACGCAGGTCGGAGACCATCGGTTTCTTGTCCGTGCGCTGCTCGGGGCCACGGTTCAGCTGGGAGAGCGCGATCACCGGCAGCTCCAGCTCCTTCGCCAGCAGCTTGAGGTTTCGCGACATGTCCGAGACCTCCTGCTGGCGGCTCTCCGCGCGCTTCGAGCCGCCGGACTGCATCAGCTGGAGGTAGTCGATGACCACCAGCTTCAGTCCGTTGCGCTGCTTGAGCCGGCGGCACTTGGCGCGGATCTCCATCATCGACAGGTTGGGGGAGTCGTCGATGTACAGCGGTGCCTGCGAGACGTCCGGCATCCGGCGGGCCAGCCGCGTCCAGTCCTCGTCCGTCATCGTGCCGGAACGCATGTGGTGCAGCGCCACCCGCGCCTCCGCCGAGAGCAGGCGCATCGCGATCTCGTTGCGCCCCATCTCCAGGGAGAAGATGACGCTGGGCAGGTTGTTCTTGATGGAGGCCGCACGCGCGAAGTCCAGCGCGAGGGTGCTGTTGTGGGTGGGGATCATCGAACGGGTCGCGAGATACAGATGCGCGGCGTTGTCCACCTGGACGCAGCGGACCGGGACGCTCTCGACCTCCTGGACGTCCGTGATGAAGCGCCGCTCCGGCTGCGAGGTCTCCGGGCGACTCCGGGCGCGCCGGGTCTGCTCCTTCGCGTCGTCCGGCCGGAACACCTCGTCGGTGGTCGTGAAACTGACCGTGCGGTACGTGGAGTACGTGGCGGGCTCCTCCGGCCCTCCTTCGACCCGCTCGGTCGACATCCCGCACCGGTACCCGAGGCTCAGCACCAGCTCATGGAAACCCTCGGCGAGGGCGCGATCCGTGACGGCGAACCGCACCGATCCGGTGCCGCTCACGGTGCCTTCGGTGTCGAGAAGACCGGCGAGGAGCGCCCGGCGCTGCGAGACGGAGGCCCGTAGATACTCCTGGGGGATGTGCCTGTTCGCCAGGACTCCCATGTCGCCGAGCAGTTCGGGGTCCGCCGTGGTGGGTCCCGCCCCGTCGCCGGCTCCGTCGCCGGCCAGCCACGCGCCGAGCGCGTAGGGAGGCACCGGCAGATCGCGCTCGGGCAGGTCGAGCGGCGCGGCTGTCCGTACGGAATGGTTCAGGCGCCGGTCGGACGTGAGGCACCGGACCGTCCCGGCGATCTCCTTGGTGGTCTTGACCGACGATCCGCGCGCGGTGCGGGTGTCCGTGAGCCACTGGTGGTCGGCGTCGGCGACAACGCTCGCGCCGTCGTCGAAAGTGATCCTGAAGCAGGGGCGGTCACGCATGACATCGGTCGCGGCCACCACACGTGTCGGCCGGCCCGCCGCGTCGAGGAGGAGGTCGCCCGGCCGTACCTCTCCCATGGTGGTCCAGCCGGTGGGGGTGGGCAGCGGGGTGTCCAGGGCGAGGGCCTTGCCCATGGCGGGACGGGCCGCGATGACGATCATCTGGCCCGGGTGCAGCCCGTTCGTCAGCGAGTCGAAGTCCGTGAACCCCGTCGGCACACCCGTCATCTCACCGCTGCGTGAACCGATCGCCTCGATCTCGTCGAGCGCGCCCTCCATGATGTCGCCGAGGGGCAGATAGTCCTCGCTGGTGCGCTGCTCGGTGACCGCGTAGATCTCGGCCTGGGCGGAGTTGACGATCTCGTCGACGTCGCCGTCCGCCGCGTATCCCATCTGCGTGATCTTGGTGCCGGCCTCGACGAGACGGCGCAGCACCGCGCGCTCGTGCACGATCTCCGCGTAGTACGACGCGTTCGCGGCCGTCGGCACCGACTGGACCAGCGTGTGCAGATACGACGCTCCGCCGACGCGGGTGATCTCACCGCGCTTGGTCAGCTCGGCGGCCACCGTGATGGGGTCGGCCGGCTCGCCCTTCGCGTACAGGTCGAGGATCGCCTGGAAGACCGTCTCGTGCGCGGGGCGGTAGAAGTCGTGGCCCTTGATGATCTCCACGACGTCGGCGATGGCGTCCTTGGAGAGCAGCATGCCGCCGAGCACGGACTGTTCGGCGTCCAGATCCTGCGGGGGCACCCGCTCGAAACCGGGTGATCCGCCGTCCCACGCGGCGTTGTCCCTGCCGCGCTCGTGCTGCTCCTCGCGGCCCCTTCCCTCACCCCGGCGCTGGCGGGAGACCGGCAGACGATCGCTCGGACCGGCCTCGGTCCAGGGGTCGTCCAATGGCTCGGGGATGCTCATCCGGCCACCTCCTCCCGTCCGCCAAGCGGACCTCGCCGTGCCACTCTTTCTACGGCACGACACTGACAAATCGAGTGGCCTGACTCCGGTTCCGGCGCGTCGGACGTCGGTCCACGGTAGGCCCGCGGGGACCGTCCGCCAATCTGGTTATCCACAGGCCATGTGGACGAAGGCCCATATGCTGTGGAGAACTCCGGCGAACCTGTGCACGGACCGGGGGACAGCACTGTGGACAACCCCGCGACCCTCCCGCCACACCGCCATTGACCTGGCCTTTCTCCATCCACCGGCTGTGGGGGAGAAAAACTTTTCAAGCTGGTCCAAGATCCGAGCAAACGGCGCACAGCAGCGCCCGAATCTCATCAGCCGGTAAGGATCGCTACTGCATTGCATCTCTTACCTGTGGAAGATTAGATTGAGCGCATGACACAGGTCCCCACGACCGCCGGGTCCGGACCCGGCGACGGAGTCGACAGCCGGTCCAAGGCCGGCCGCCGACGGCACGATCGCGAGATCGTCGCGCTCGCCGTACCCGCCTTCGGCGCCCTTGTCGCCGAGCCTCTTTTCCTGATGGTCGACAGCGCGATCGTCGGCCATCTCGGTACTCCGCAGCTCGCCGGTCTCGCGATAGCGGCGGCTCTCCTGACCACGGCCGTGAGCATCTTCGTCTTCCTCGCCTACGCCACCACGGCGGCGGTCGCGCGCCGCGTCGGCGCGGGGGATCTTCAGGCGGCCATCCGGCAGGGCATGGACGGGATCTGGCTCGCCCTGCTGCTGGGCGCCGCCGTCATCGCCGTCACCCTCCCCCTGGCGCCCTGGCTCGTCGGCATCTTCGGTGCCTCGGACACCGCCGCCCCGTACGCGATCACCTATCTGCGAATATCCAGCCTCGGTATCCCGGCCATGCTGGTCGTCCTGGCGGCGACCGGCGTCCTGCGCGGCCTCCAGGACACCCGGACCCCGCTGTACGTCGCCATCGGCGGCTTCGGCGCCAACGCGGTCCTCAACGTGGTGCTCGTGTACGGCGCCGGGCTCGGCATCGCCGGTTCCGCCTGGGGCACCGTCATCGCCCAGTTCGGGATGGCCGCCGCCTATCTGGTGGTGGTCGTACGAGGGGCCCGCCGCCACGGCGCCTCGCTGCGGCCCGACGCCGCCGGTATACGGGCGAGCGCCCACGCGGGCGTCCCCCTGCTCGTCCGTACGCTCTCCCTGCGCGCGGTCCTGATGATCGCCACCGCCGTCGCCGCCCGCCTCGGCGACGCCGACGTCGCCGCACACCAGATCATCCTGTCGCTGTGGAGTCTGATGGCCTTCGCGCTCGACGCCATCGCCATCGCGGGACAGGCGATCATCGGGCGGTATCTGGGGGCGAACGATCCCCGGGGCGCCCAGGACGTCTGCCGTCGCATGGTGCAGTGGGGCGTGGTCTCCGGTATCGGGCTCGGGGTGCTCATCGTGCTGGCGCGCCCCTTGTTCATTCCGCTCTTCACCGGCGATCAGGTGGTCCAGGACACCTTGCTCCCGGCGCTTCTGGTGGTGGCGGTGACGCAGCCGATCGCGGGCATCGTCTTCGTCCTGGACGGTGTGCTGATGGGCGCGGGCGACGGCCCCTATCTGGCACGGGCGATGGTCGTCACGCTGGCAGTCTTCGCCCCGGTCGCCCTGCTGGTGCCGGTGTTCGGGGGCGGACTCACCGCTCTGTGGTGGGCCATGACGCTGATGATGGCGGTCCGCCTGGTGACGCTGTGGCTGCGCACCCGGTCCGGCCACTGGCTGGTCACGGGCGCCACCCGCTGACCGGAGCCGGACGGGCCCGACTCCCGCTCCCGTTTCACGTGAAACAGAGGGCCGCACCCCCGGCTGGGGTGCGGCCCTCTCGCTGTCTGCCGGCCACCGGGCGGACCCGGTGGACCAGTGCGGTCGGAACCCTAGGCGGGCACGACCTCGACGCCGAACTTCGCGGCGACCTCGGGGTGCAGACGCACGGACACCTGGTGCGAGCCCAGGGTCTTGATCGGCGAACCGAGCTCGATGCGGCGCTTGTCGACCTCCGGACCACCGGCGGACTTGATCGCCGAAGCGAGGTCGGCCGGGGTGACGGAGCCGAAGAGACGGCCGGCGTCGCCGGAGCGAACGGCCAGTCGCACCTTCACACCTTCGAGGCGGGCCTTGATCTCGTTGGCCTGCTCGATGGTGGCGATCTCGTGGATCTTGCGAGCACGACGAATCTGCTCGACGTCCTTCTCGCCACCCTTGGTCCAGCGGATCGCGAAACCACGCGGGACCAGGTAGTTGCGGGCGTATCCGTCCTTGACGTCGACGACGTCGCCGGCGGTGCCGAGGCCGGTCACCTCGTGAGTGAGGATGATCTTCATGATTAAGTCACCCTCCCCTTATCGCGCGGTGGACGTGTAGGGCAGCAGCGCCATCTCACGGCTGTTCTTGACTGCCGTGGCGACATCACGCTGGTGCTGCGTGCAGTTGCCGGTGACGCGGCGGGCACGGATCTTGCCGCGGTCGGAAATGAACTTCCGCAGCATGTTCGTGTCCTTGTAGTCCACGTACTGGGTCTTGTCCTTGCAGAATGCGCAGACCTTCTTCTTAGGCTTGCGCACAGGCGGCTTCGCCATGGTGTTTCTCCTGTGTGATCAAGAAAGTGGGAGCGAGCTGCCCTAGAAGGGCGGCTCGTCCGAGTAGCCGCCGCCGGAGCCGCCGGAACCGCCGGAGCTTCCGCCCCAGCCGCCTCCGTTACCCCCGCCGCCCTGCGGCTGCTGCGGGGCACCGCCGGCCGGCGCGCTGGTCGCCCAGGGGTCGTCGGAGGATGCTCCGCCGCCCTGCTGGCCACCACCGGGACCGCCGCCCCAGTTGCCGCCGCCCTGCTGCTGACCGCCGCCACCGCCACCGCCGTAACCGCCCTGAGCACCGCGACCGGTGGTCTTGGTGACCTTGGCCGTGGCGGTCTTCAGGCTGGGGCCGACTTCCTCGACGTCCAGCTCGTAGACCGTGCGCTTGACGCCCTCGCGGTCCTCGTACGACCGCTGCTTCAGACGGCCCTGCACGACGACGCGCATACCCCGCTGAAGCGACTCGGCGACATTCTCCGCCGCCTGACGCCAGACCGAGCAGGTGAGGAACAGGCCATCGCCGTCCTTCCACTCATTGGTCTGCTTGTCGAAGATGCGGGGAGTGGACGCGACACGGAACTTCGCGACCGCCGCACCGGACGGGGTGAAGCGCAGCTCGGGGTCGTCGACGAGATTGCCGACGACCGTGATGACGGTCTCGCCTGCCATTGGGTGAACCTCTCGGCGGGGATTGCTTCTGCTGCTGGCTGCTACTCGGACCCGATGACCGCTGAGCTAGAAGCTCAGTGGGTCTCGGGACGGAGGACCTTGGTCCGGAGGACCGACTCGTTCAGGTTCATCTGTCGGTCGAGCTCCTTGACGATCGCGGGCTCAGCCTGCAGATCGATGACCGAGTAGATGCCCTCGGGCTTCTTCTTGATCTCGTAAGAGAGACGACGACGGCCCCAGGTGTCGACCTTCTCCACCTTTCCGTCGCCCTCACGGACGACGGAGAGGAAGTTCTCGATCAGCGGGGAGACTGCTCGCTCCTCGAGATCGGGGTCGAGGATGACCATCACCTCGTAGTGACGCATGTGGAACCCACCTCCTTTGGACTCAGCGGCCACGGTCGTTCCGTGGCAGGAGGGTCGTGATGCGTGAGCAACGGTATCGGCGGCCACTGACAATCCCGCTCGTCGAGCGATGATCGCCTTCTGGCCTGGGCAGACACCGGTGCAGACCGTACAGACTACCTCTTGACCGGCTTCCGGTTGAAATCCGGCCGGGTACGGACGCACTCTGTACACATCGGGTGTGGGCGGCGCTACGATGCGCCGCCTTCCGGCAAGGCGCCAGGAGGTGCCCCATGGCACAGGCAATGCAAACGAAGACGACCGGTTCTCTCTTCGCCAGCGACCACCGCCCCCATCCCCTCCAGGACATCCTGCTCTGGGTGACCGCGGTACTGGGCGTCACCGCCTTCGTCTCGGGGATGTTCGACAACCTGCATCTGCTCAGCTCCTGGACGGGGCTCATCGGCATCCTCACGGGTCTGTACAGCCAGTTCGTCTCGGTGACGACCCATGAACGGTTCGCGACGCTCATGGGCCTGGGCTCCGCCGCGGTCGGCTTCTACCTCGGCATGGCGCACGGCGGACTGTTCGGCGGTGTGCTGGGCTGAGACGGGCCGCGACGCCCGCTCCGCCCCGTGGCCAGCCGGGGCGCTCCATCGGCAAGTAGGCTTCGGCGCGAGAGCCGGAGCCCCCCTACTCCATGGGGACACATCTGCGAGGAGCGCCCCGCATGACCCTGACGCTGAGCACCATCAGTCGCGAGCAGCATCTGGCATACATCCAGAGCCTGCCCGCGGCCAGCCACTGCCAGGTCCCCGCGTGGGCGGACGTGAAGACGGAGTGGCGCTCGGAGAGCCTGGGCTGGTTCGACAGGGACGGCCAGTTGGTGGGCGCCGGGCTGGTGCTCTACCGGCAACTGCCCAAGATCAAGCGGTATCTGGCGTATCTGCCCGAGGGCCCGGTCATCAACTGGTACGCCCCGAACCTGGTCGACTGGCTCCAGCCGATGCTGGCGCATCTGAAGAACCAGGGCGCGTTCTCCGTGAAGATGGGCCCGCCCGTGGTGATCCGCCGCTGGGACTCGGCGGCCATCAAGTCGGGGATCCAGGACCAGGACGTCAAGCGGCTGCGTGACGTCGAGGCCACCCACATCGAGCCGCGTGCCTTCGAAGTCGCCGACCGGCTCCGGAAGATGGGCTGGCAGCAGGGCGAGGACGGCGGGGCCGGCTTCGGAGACGTACAGCCGCGCTACGTCTTCCAGGTGCCGCTGGCCAACCGCTCGCTGGACGATGTCCTCAAGGGCTTCAACCAGCTGTGGCGGCGCAACATCAAGAAGGCGGAGAAGGCGGGCGTCGAGGTCGTCCAGGCCGGCTACAACGACCTGGAGGAGTGGCAGCGGCTGTACGAGATCACCGCCGAGCGCGACCACTTCCGGCCGCGGCCGCTCTCGTACTTCCAGCGGATGTGGACCGTCCTCAACTCCGAGGACCCCAACCGCATGCGGCTGTACTTCGCCCGGCACGAGGGGGAGAACGTCGCCGCCGCGACGATGCTCATCGTGGGCGGCCACGTCTGGTACTCCTACGGGGCGTCGGCCAACCACAAGCGGGAGGTCCGGCCGTCGAACGCGATGCAGTGGCGGATGCTCCGCGACGCGTACGCGATGGGTGCGACCGTCTACGACCTCCGCGGGATCTCGGACTCGCTCGACGAGACGGATCACCTGTTCGGTCTCATCCAGTTCAAGGTCGGCACGGGTGGCGAGGCCGTCGAGTACGTGGGTGAGTGGGACTTCCCGCTCAACAAGCTGCTCCACAAGGCTCTGGACATGTACATGTCTCGCCGCTGACCCCGCACCTGTGGACAGCGGAGTGCCGGTGGTCAGCAGGCTGCGGTGCCAGACACCGGACAACCCCGCCAGCGCGCCCGACAAGACCAATAATTGCGTAAGGCTCCCAAGGCCCCCAAGAACGTTCATATCCTTCATACACCGCAGCCACGAGAAAGGTTCCGGACCGGCATGGCGCTCTCCCTCTACGTCGACACCGCGCGCTGGCGGGCGCACCAGAAGTCGGTCATTGACCAGTTCCCGGGCCTGGTCCCGGTCTGCAAGGGCAATGGCTACGGCTTCGGCCACGAGCGGCTCTCCGAGGAGACCTCCCGCTTCGAGTCCGACATCCTCGCCGTCGGCACCATCTACGAAGCCGCCCGTATCAAGGACTGGTTCAGCGGCGACCTGCTGGTCCTGACCCCCTTCCGCCGCGGCGAGGAGCCCGTACCGCTACCCGACCGCGTCATCCGCTCCGTCTCCTCGGTCGACGGCGTCTTCGCCCTGGTCGGCGCCCGTGTCGTCATCGAGTGCATGAGCTCGATGAAGCGCCACGGCGTCCGCGAGGAGGAGCTGGGCCAGCTGCACGCGGCCATCGAGGACGTACGCCTCGAAGGCTTCGCCCTGCACCTGCCGCTCGACCGTACGGACGGGTCCGACGCGGTCGAGGAGGTCATCGGCTGGATGGACCGGCTGCGCGCGGCCCGGCTCCCGCTGCACACCATGTTCGTCAGCCACCTGCGCGCCGAGGAACTGGCCAGCCTCCAGCGGCAGTTCCCGCAGACCCGGTTCCGCGCCCGCATCGGCACACGGCTGTGGCTCGGCGACCACGACGCGACCGAGTACCGGGGCGCCGTGCTGGATGTGACGCGCGTCGTCAAGGGCGACCGGTTCGGCTACCGCCAGCAGAAGACCGCCTCCGAGGGCTGGCTGGTGGTCGTCGCGGGCGGCACGTCGCACGGGGTGGGACTCGAAGCCCCCAAGGCGCTGCACGGCGTGATGCCGCGTGCCAAGGGCGTGGCGCGCGCGGGCCTGGCCACGGTCAACCGCAACCTCTCGCCGTTCGTGTGGTCGGGCAAGCAGCGCTGGTTCGCCGAGCCGCCCCACATGCAGGTGTCGATCCTGTTCGTGCCGGCCGACGCGCAGGAGCCCAAGGTGGGCGACGAGCTGGTGGCGCATCTGCGCCACACGACGACGCAGTTCGACCGGCTGGTGGACCGCTAGGCCGGCCTGTCCGGCGGATCAGGCCGCCTCAGTACGCGAGGGCCGGACGGGCCGACAGCCCGTCCGGCCCTTCAC